>JBJOMF010000154.1:0-12482 GCA_046052505.1 Bacteroidota bacterium
GTTAAATGATGGTTCAAACTATGGAATTTCGTTTATACCGGGCGAAGGACTTTTGTTAAATTTTCCCCATCACCGGGTTCTATGCTTCTTTGCCATGGCATTGCTTGTATTTTTTGCCTGAGCCACAGGGACATGGGTCGTTTCGTCCAATCTTTGGCCCGGCACTCACGGGTACGAGTTTGTCCTTTTCATTGGCCGCGTAATCATCACCGGCGGCATCGACCTCTTCCTTATTGGCCCGCATGCGGCTCATGTCGGTACGTTGCTGACGGCCCTCACGGAGCGGCGTTTCCTGCTGTACGGGTATGGCTGCGTGCGAGAGGAAGCTCACGATATCCTTATTGACCTCCGCATTCATGTTGCGGAACAGGTTATAAGCTTCCATTTTATAGATCACCAGGGGGTCTTTCTGTTCGAGATAGGCTGTTTGCACGCTCTGTTTGAGGTCATCCATCGCCCGAAGGTGCTCCTTCCAGGCATCATCGATCACGGCCAGTGTGATCGTCTTTTCGAGTGCGTTGGTCAGCTCCAGCCCGTCCGACTTGAGCGTCTTGTCGAGGTTGGCCAGCACATTCAGGCCCTTGCGACCATCCGAGAAGGGCACGACCACATTTTCGATATGGCTGCCCTGCTTCAGCCGGATATTCCTGAAAACAGGGATCGCATTTTTCTGAAGGTCCTCCTTGTGTCGGTTGTAGCGATCGATGGCTTCCTGGTATAAGGTATCGGAAAGGGTTGTGGTGTCCCCTTTGTTCAGCTCCTCTTCCGTGATGGCCGTATCGAGGCCGAAATGCATGATGCTCGCCATTTTGAAGCCTTCATAATCCGCCTGCTCCCGGAAGGAATCAGTCAGGCTTTCCGAAACGGTCGCGAAGGCCGTGTCGATATCCAGAGCAAGCCGTTCGCCGAAAAGCGCGTGATTCCGCTTTTCATATACGGCATTCCGTTGTTTGTTCATCACGTCATCATACTCCAGGAGGCGCTTCCGGATGCCGAAATTGTTCTCTTCCACTTTTTTCTGGGCCCGCTGGATGCTGTTGCTGATCATGCTGTGCTGGATCACGTCTCCCTCTTTATAGCCCAGTTTATCCATCAGCGACGCGATCCGTTCGCTGCCGAACATGCGCATCAGGTCGTCTTCCAGCGAAACATAGAATTGCGAGGTTCCGGGATCGCCCTGCCGACCTGCACGTCCGCGGAGCTGCCTGTCTACCCGGCGGCTTTCATGCCGCTCGGTGCCGATGATGGCCAGTCCGCCTGCCTCCTTTACGCCGGGTCCGAGCTTGATATCGGTACCCCGGCCAGCCATGTTGGTGGCAATGGTGACGGCTCCGGGAAGGCCGGCCTCTGCGACGATGAGGGCCTCACGGGCATGTTGTTTTGCGTTCAGTACATTGTGCGGGATTTTTTTCTGCTGCAGCATTCGGCCGAGCAGTTCGCTGACCTCCACAGAGGTGGTACCGACCAGGCAGGGACGTCCGGCATTGCGCAGCGCTTCGATCTCGTCGATCACCGCCTTGTATTTCTCCCGCTTGGTCTTGTATACCAGGTCCTGCTTGTCCTTGCGGATCATATTGAGGTTGGTAGGGATGGTAACCACATCAAGCTTGTAGATGCTCCACAGTTCGGCGGCCTCGGTTTCCGCGGTACCGGTCATTCCGGCCAGTTTGTGATACATCCGAAAGTAATTCTGCAGGGTCACGGTGGCATAGGTCTGCGTGGCTGCTTCGATCTTCACGTTCTCCTTCGCTTCGATCGCCTGGTGCAGGCCGTCGGAATAGCGACGACCCTCCAGGATACGACCGGTCTGCTCGTCAACGATCTTGATCGCGCCGTCCATGACCACATATTCCACGTCTTTCTCGAATAGCGTATAGGCTTTCAGCAGTTGCTGTACCGTGTGGATGCGGTCTGCTTTCTGTGCGTAGTCGTTCAGTACCACCTCTTTTTGCTGCAATTTATCTTCGGCAGGTACCCCACTTTTTTCGATCTCGGCCAGTTTTACCCCGATATCGGGCAGTACGAAGAAATCCGGGTCTTCGCCCGTACGGGTGATCATGGCCAGGCCCTTGTCGGTCAGTTCCACTGAGTTGTTCTTCTCGTCGATGTGAAAGAGCAGTTCGGCGTCCACGACATGCATGTTGCGTTGCTGGTCCTGGAGGTAATAATTCTCTGCTTTCTGCATCTTCACCCGGGTGCCGGGCTCACTGAGGTATTTGATCAGCGGACCGTATTTCGGTAGGCCGCGGTAGGCGCGGAAAAGATGCAGGCCGCCTCCTTTGGGATCATCATCCCCTTCGCCCAGGCGTTTTTTCGCCTCGTTCAGGCTGTTGCGTATAATCCGCTCCTGCTCCTGAACCAGCTGCTGCACGCGGGGTCGGTGGATGTGGAATTGCTGGTCTTCTCCCCGCGGTACGGGTCCCGAGATGATAAGGGGCGTCCGGGCATCATCGATCAGTACGGAGTCCACCTCATCGACCATGGCATAGTGGTGCTTGCGTTGTACCATTTCTTCGGCCGTGTGCACCATGTTATCGCGGAGGTAGTCGAATCCGAATTCGTTGTTGGTGCCGTAGGTGATATCAGCCAGATAGGCCCGGCGCCGCTCTTCACTGTTCGGCTGGTGTTTGTCGATACAGTCAACCCGAAGCCCCAGCCATTCGAAGATCGGGCCGTTCCATTCCTGGTCACGGCGGGCGAGGTAATCATTGACAGTAACGATGTGCACGCCTTCTCCCGCCAGGGCGTTCAGATAGGCCGGCAGGGTCGATACGAGGGTTTTTCCCTCACCGGTGGCCATTTCGGAGATCTTCCCCTGATGCAGTACGACACCGCCGATCAGCTGCACATCGTAATGCACCATGTTCCAGGTCACCGTTCCGCCTGCGGCCGACCAACTGTTGCGGAATACGGATTCGTTGCCCTGGATGCTGATGTAGTCGCGGCTCACGCTCAGGTCGCGGTCAAGGTCGGTGGCGGTGGACCGGATTTCGGCATGTTCCTTGAAGCGCCGCGCGGTTTCTTTCACAACGGCAAAGGCTTCCGGAAGCAGTTCTTCCAGGATCTCCTCGATCTTCTTGTTGCGTTCCTTTTTTAGTTTGTCTACCTCCTGGTAGATCGCGTCCTTTCCTATCAGGTCACTATAGGGAAGTTGTTCCGCATCAGCATTTCGGGCGGCGATGTCGGCATCGATGCTTGTGAGGTGCGACTGGATGCGGGCCCGGAATTCACCGGTCTTTTGGCGCAGGGCATCGTGGCTCAGCGACTGGTAACTGGCAAAGAACTCGTTGACTTTGGCCACGTATGGCTCGATCTTCCGGACATCTTTTTCCGACTTGCTGCCTCCGAAGATCTTGGAAATGAAACCGAACATGGGGATCATTTAGGGGTGTTGAATCGCTGTTTCCGTTCCCGGCATTCCGGCCAAAGGCGGGGTCCTGCAGGGATCACGAATACCGTCAAAAAGGATGCTACCCGCCCACGGGGGCCATTTTGGCAGCCTTTTTTGCGGTACCGGCAAAGATAGGCCTTGTCGCATAGTAATCCCGGCCCAACGGGCCCTTCCGGGGCCGCCCTCCCGCTAAAAATTTCCGAGGCTTCGATCGCTGAATAACCCCGCATCTCCCGTACTTTTGCGGCCGGAAAACCCAGCGAATGCCAGGTCAGTTAAAAGAAGTCCGCAACCGGATCAAGTCGGTACAAAGCACCCAGCAGATCACCAAGGCCATGAAAATGGTCAGCGCCGCCAAGCTCCGCAGGGCGCAGGATGCCATCGTGCAGATGCGGCCCTATGCCCAGAAACTCCAGGAGATGCTGAGCAATATCGTCAGCAACGGCGACAGCGGGAGCGGGATGGCACTGGCCAGCGACCGACCCGTCGAGAAAGTACTGCTCATCGTGATGACCAGTGACCGTGGACTGGCCGGCGCCTTCAATGCCAATCTCATCAAGCTTGCCAAGGCCACGATCGCAGAACGGTACGCTGCTCAATATAAAAAAGGAAACCTCACCATCTGGGGGATCGGTAAGAAAGGCTACGAACACTTCGTCAGGGCCAATTATCCTGCGGACGGTACATTCCGCGATCTGTTCCAGCGGCTCAGCTTCGAAACGGTTCAGCAGGCATCCAGTGCCGCCATGAAAGCGTTTGCCGACAAGGAGTTCGATGTGGTGGAGATCATTTACAGCCAGTTCAAAAATGCCGCCACCCAGCGGTTCGTGGTGGAGCGGTTCCTTCCGATACCCAAGGCGGAGACCGGAAATACCGATACGCAAAAAAATCGGAAGGCCGATTTCATCTTCGACCCTTCACGGGATGCGTTGGTGGCCGAGCTCATGCCCAAGATCCTGAATACCCAATTCTTCAAGGCTGCCCTCGATTCGAACGCTTCCGAGCACGGTGCCCGCATGACCGCGATGGACAAGGCCAGCGAGAACGCAAATGAAATGTTGCGAGCCCTCAAGATCTCGTACAACAGGGCCCGTCAGGCCGCCATTACCACCGAACTCACCGAGATCGTCAGCGGTGCCGCCGCTTTGCAGGGGTGATGCTGCACTCTTTTCCCGCTGCGATGGCTGAAATGTGAATAAGTGCGTTTTCCGCATCCTTCGCATAATAGTATTTTCGTTCCCATCGTTAAACTGATATATGGAAATTTCCCAACTGATCCCCCATGTCGAAGCCCTGATCTTTGCCAGCGAAAGGCCCTTGTCTACCCTGGAGATCACCGAGCTTGTGAATGGGGTTTTTCCAGACGGTGAGGAAAAGATATCCCTCGATCAGGTGGAAGCGGCTCTGGAAGGAGTCCGCGAAAAATACAGTGCCGATTTCTACCCCTTTGAAGTGCGCCAGAGTGGCGGTGGCTGGCAGTTCCTGACCCGTGCCGAATACCATAAAACGGTGGCACAGCTCAATGGGGAGAAGTTCCTGAAGAAACTCTCCGCTGCTTCGATGGAGACACTTGCGATCATCGCATACAAACAGCCGGTTGCCAAAGGGGAGATCGAGGCGATTCGCGGCGTAAGCTGTGATTATGCCGTTCAAAAACTCCTGGAAAAGGAACTGATCCATATCAGCGGACGGAACGAAAAGGCGCCAGGCCAGCCCCTGCTCTATTCCACCACCCGTCAGTTCATGGATTATTTCGGGATCAACTCTGCCGAGGAACTGCCCCGTATTCAGGAAGTGGTCGCCGAGTCGTTCGTTGAGCCCACACCGGCCTCCGAGAGCTCCCAGATGGCGGTCAGCGAAGTGGGGGAACTGGTGCCGAATGCTCCCTCTGCGGACGAAGAGGCCGGCTGATCCCTCCCGAGGGCAGGGTCGTACCGCCACCGCTCGGTGGCGCTTCTGTTTGCAGTATATTCGCAAGCATGTCTTTCACTCCGGATCCAAAGGATTTACTGCCCCTGGCCAAAGCGCATGGAACCCCGTTGTACGTGTATCGTGCCGATTCGATCAGGGATCAGGTGGCTTCACTCCGGGAAGCCTTTCAGGAACTGCCCGCTACCTTCTTCTATGCCTGCAAGGCGCTGACCAATGTACATGTCCTTCGCTACATGCACGGTCTGGGATGTAACATCGACTGCAGTTCGATCAATGAGGTCCGCCTTGCGCTGTTAGCCGGTTTCCGTCCCGAGCAGGTGCTCTATACCTCCAACGGCATCGCCTTCACGGAGATCGAGGCTGCCGCGGATCAGGGTGTGCACATCAATATCGACAGCCTTTCCAACCTGGAGAAATTCGGCAAGCGGTACGGGGCTCGCTATCCGGTCGGCATCCGGATACGGCCCAATATCCTTGCCGGGGGCAACCTCAAGATCTCCACCGGTCATGCAAGCAGCAAGTTCGGTATCCCCGTGGAGCAGCTCCCGGCTGTACACCGGTTGCGGCAGGACTATGGCCTTCAGATCCACGTTCTGCATGTCCATACAGGCAGCGATATCAAGGACCCCGACGTTTTCATTCAGGGCATACAGGTGCTGTTCGATCTTGTACCGCAGATCCCCGATCTCAAAGCCCTGGACCTGGGCGGAGGGTTCAAAGTGCCATACCGACCGCAGGAAACGGGTACCGATCTCCCCGAACTGTGCAAAAAACTCCGGCAGGCGTTGGACCATCGACCCGAGGCGGCTCACTTGCAATTGTGGTTCGAGCCCGGTAAATTCCTGGTAAGCAGCTGCGGATACCTGCTGGCGCAGGTGACCGTACTAAAGGATGCGGGGCAAACCGTTTTTGCGTCGGTGGATACGGGTTTCAACCATCTGATACGCCCTATGTTCTACGATGCCTATCACCATGTAGTGAACCTGTCCAACCCCGCCGGCCCTGTCCGAACCTATACTATAACGGGAAACATTTGCGAGACAGATACATTCGCTGCAGATCGGGATGTTACGGAGTTGCGGGAGGGAGATATCCTTGCGTTCTGCAATGCCGGTGCCTATGGCTATGAGATGGCATCCAACTACAATGCCCGTTTGCGTCCTGCGGAGGTATTCATCACCGGGCAAGGGCCGAAATTGATCCGGCGTAGGGATACCCTAGAGGATCTGTTGCGGAACCAATCATGCTGAAAAGGATCAATTTCGCGGGGTTACCTGGATGGTGGTGGTGGTACGTGATGTGATGGGTACCGTTCCGAATCCGGTCTCTGTGCTTCCGTTCGATTCGATCGTTTCGTTCTTCTGACGCATCAGTCCTGTTGCCCGGTCGATAATGATCCGGCCGGTCGATTTGTTGTTCATGTTCGTCGTGATCTCGGAACCCATCATCTCTGCCTTTGTACGGGTGCTGGAACTGGTGGCAAAATCCACTACGATCGTGGTGTCGTTGATCTCGCTCAGCCGGTAGGCGGCATCGCGATTCCCGGTTTCCAGGGGTGTGGTCTCGGTCCAGGTACTTCCCACGCCTACGGCACTGTCCGGCAGCACGCGGAAGAAACTGGCGGTACCCTTCTTTGGGGGTTGTACCAGTGCCATCAGATCGCCCATCATGGAAGTGATCATCGCCGCGCGGCTGTCACCGCCCGGGAGCTCTACTTTTTCTGGCATGGCCATGAGCGTGGTACCTGCCGTATCCAGAATCAGGTCGTATTTCTTTTCCAGCATTTCCTTGAGGGGTTTGCCCATGGGACCGTTCAGGTCTTTATCGTTCCCGGAGTCGAAGCTGCGCTTCTGACCCATGCCGTCGAAGGAGAACCGGACCTGCTTCACCCGGTGCCGGAGGGTGGTATTTTCCTCCGTGGCATTGGTTACCTCGTATTGGTGCAGGCCGGTGCCGTCCAGATTGAAGTCGATCGCTTGTCCCATGGCCTGCTGCGCGATGGTGGTCTTGGTATCCATCACGATCTCCAGGGTCTGGCCCTGGTTGAATTGCAAGCGGTTGGTCACTTTCTGGGCTGCGGCCCATTCCGACACCAGCAGGGCGGGGGCGAGGAGGTAAAAAAGAGATTTCATCATGCTAATTTGACAAATTATCGGATGAAAAGTTGCATGGGGAATAAAAGAAGACAGTCGGGAAGCCATTCTGACGGCTTCTTCCTATTTTTAGTTCCGCCCGTTCTGTGAAGGGGGCGACATAAACCGCGTCCATGCATTCCGGTACAGCCTCCTTTTTACGCAAGGTCCGCAATCCCGTCCTGTTCGGGTTCTTCCTTTTCCGCAAACTGCCGGCGGCTTGGTTTTCAGGGGTTCGTATCAGGTCACTGTCCGAATCCGAATGCCGGGTCTCGGTGCCGTTCAACTGGTTCTCCCAAAATCCGTTTCGCTCCACCTATTTTGCCTGCCTGAGCATGGCGGCCGAACTCAGTACCGGTGCGCTGGCGATGCTGCATCTTTATGGACGGAGGCCATCGGTTTCGATGCTGGTGGTGAAGTTGGAGTCGGAATTTTTTAAGAAAGCCACGTCTCGGACGGTTTTTACCTGCGAGGATGGCCTCCACTTGCATCAGGCTATAGAGGAAGCTACCCGTTCCGGGGAAGCCCGTTCCGTACAGGTCCGCACGGTAGGACGCAATGCGGCAGGGGAGACCATTGCTGCCTTTCGGATCACCTGGTCATTCAAATCAAAAAGTTCCTGATGAAACTCGCTTTCCACGGTGCGGCCCGTACGGTCACCGGATCCAAATATGTGCTGACATTGAAGAACGGAAGGAAGATTTTGCTCGATTGCGGCATGTTTCAGGGTATGGGTCGGGAGACGGATCGGCTGAACCGCAGCTTTGGATTTGATCCGGCCGAGATCGACGTACTGTTGCTCTCGCATGCCCATATCGATCACAGCGGGCTGGTACCCCGGCTTGTAGCCGAGGGTTTCGGGGGGGCGATATACTGCACGCCAGCAACCGCCGATCTGACACGGGTTCTCCTGCGCGATTCCGCAGAGATCCAGGAAGATGATGTGCGGTACATCAACAAACGCCGGGTAGCCGAAGGGTTGCCCTACCTGAAGCCGCTTTACTCGGTCGAGGACGCGGCGGCTGCCACTGACCGTATGGAGGCGCGTGAGTACGGGGAGTGGTTCCCCGTCATGGAGGGTGTGGATGCGCTATTCACTGATACCGGTCATATCATCGGCAGTGCGGCGGTGCACCTTCGCATCCGGGATAAGGGGGCGACCACCCGGCTCACTTTCAGCGGCGATCTGGGACGGTACCGGGATGCCATCCTAAAATCACCCCAGGAGTTCCCGCAGGCAGATCACATCATCATGGAGTCGACATACGGAAACAGCCTGCATGAAACGGCCATCACCACACCCGATCTGTTGTTGCGCTGGATCGAAAAGGCCTGTCTCCACAAGAAAGGGAAACTGATCGTGCCGGCGTTCAGTGTAGGCCGTACCCAGGAACTGCTTTACGCACTCAATCAGTTGGAATTAGAAAACCGTCTTCCGGAGCTGGATTATTATGTGGACAGTCCGTTGAGTGTGGAAGCGACGGAGATCGTGAAGCGGTACCCGCACTATTTCAATAAGACCATCCAGCGGATCATGAAGACCGATCTGGATCCCTTTACTTTTCGGGGACTGAAGTATATCCGTACGGTGGAGCAGTCCAAGCAACTCAATTTCATGAACGGACCGATGGTCATCCTCTCAGCCAGTGGCATGGCCGATGCGGGACGGGTCAAACACCATATCAGCAATACGATCGAGAACAGCCGGAATACCATCCTGCTGACGGGGTATTGTGAGCCTCGTTCCCTGGGTGGCCGTCTCATCGCCGGTGAACGGGAGGTGTCGATCTACGGGGTGATGCATGAGGTGCATGCGGAGGTGGGTACTATCCGAAGTATGAGTGCGCACGGGGATTACGAGGACATGTGTCAGTGGCTGGCCTGTCAGGACCCGGAACAGGTGAAGCGGCTTTTCCTGGTCCACGGCGAATATGAGGTACAGGAGGCTTTTCAGCAGCGCCTGGAACGGAAGGGATTCAGGGATGTATCCATTCCAGCGCTGCACAGCGAGGTGGGATTGGGGTGAGCAGGCTCAGGAAGTTTAATAAGATCAACAGGATAATACGTCTGATCGGATACAGGTAACAAAAAAGTCCGTTGCAAGGAAACGGACTTTTTTGTTGTACGATGAATTTTTAGAAAAAGAAACCAAGTCTCGCGGCATAAAAAGTACTGTTATATCCAGAAATGGATTTATCCCAGCGCAGGCTGAATTCGACTCGGTTGGAACTCACCCCTGCCGCAGCGCCTACCCCGATCCGGGATTGACTTTTAATACGTTGTTCATTAGAAGAAGTTACTTGTGTGAATCCGGCATTGGGTTGGAAAAAGAAATAGCCCGGTGTTTTGAATCGGATGCCAATATTTCCCGAAATAAAGTTCACGTTCGGATCATAATCACTTCTAAAACGAAGTAGGCCGGCATTGATGTTCAATCCAACTGCTTTATTGAAAGGAGTTACGAACATAAATGTGCCGCCATAACCTGAGGTAAAGCCGAGGACACTATTAATGTCATCGCGAAACTCACCGGATACGGATGCATACTCAGCTGCGATCCCAAATCGGGTTCTCTCTTTTGGAATCGCCTTTTTTGTTATGGTCTTAGTGGTCACAACATTGGTCACTTTCCTTTCTGCGTCTTTCTTGGCTACGACAGGCGCAGCCCCCAGGTAATTATGGATCAGGAATGCCTCATTGTCACCCGGTTCCCAAGTACGGATATTCCGGAAAACGGCTGGTGTGCCGATCAGGGTGATTGTTATCTTGTTTTCCGTATCGGTAATGGTCGTGTTGGTCAGGTATACGGGCTGAACTACGATATCGCAGCTGTTCTGATCGCTGAATTCGCTTGTTATATTTTCCTTGGCTTTATCGAGGCTGGTATTCTCATAGGTCTTGGTCAGGGTTAAGCGGTCTTTGCCGATTTCCAGATCGGCTACGACAGGCTTTTGGTAGATACCATCCTTTATGACGTCGAGCGTATAGCTATTGGCCGTCTGTTGCTGGATGCGCGTTTGGGTCTGGGTGGTGGCCTCCTGGGGGGTCTTGCAGGCAGTGAGCAATAGCGCGATACTGCCTGTGAAAAATAAAATATGTTTCATGATGCGTTTTGTTTGGTTTTTAATGGTTCGCCGATCGATTATTACAATCCGGCCGCCTTCAGGATCGCTTTCATCTTTTTCTTTTTTTCCGGCTTTGCTGGAGGGGCGACTGTGCTGTCTGCGATCACCGTTTCGGTCGTAACGCTTTTCTCGGCTGTATTACCTTTGCGGATATAATTACGAATAAGGAAAGCCTCCTGATCAGCGGGTTCATAGGTCCGAATATTTCGGAAATAACCGGGCGTACCGATCAGGGTTATCTTGATCTTGTTCTCTGAATCGGTCATCGTGCTGTTCGAAAGATAGACCGGTTGTACAACAATATCGCAGTCGTACTGCAAGGCCATTTCAGCGGTGATATTCTCTTTTGCCTGATCGGCTGTCATATTCGCATAGGTACGCTCCAGGCTTACTTTTTCGCTTCCAAGTTCAAGGTCGGCCACCAATGGCTTTTGGAAAACGCCATCCTTCGTTACATCGATCTGATAACTATTGGCCGTTTGTTGTTGGATGCGAGTTTGCGTTTGTGTAGTCGCTTGTTCGGGGCTTTTGCAGGCTATGATGCTGCTTGCGACCCAAACCGCTATACTATATCGTAAAGCATTCATACAGATAGTTTATACTGTTATGGATTATTGTTTTCCCCAGCGTTCAAAGTAAATGGCATCCGCATTGGTGTAATTGTGGATATTTCTGTAAAATGCGGGAAGTCCTGTGATGGTGATGCGAACACTGGTGCCATCTGTATTGTACGTCGTTGTTGAATAGAAATAGGGCTGTACGATGATATCGCATTTTTCCTGTTTCATGAATTCGCCTTTTATCAGTTCCTTGGCATCATCGACGCTTATATTTTCGTAGGTCATCGTGATCTTCACGCGCTTTGCATTTACGCTGAGGTCAGCCACCTTGGGTTTTTGGTAGATATTATTCTTTGTAACGACCATGGTGCTGTATTCCGCTGTTGTGGCAGTGGTCGATGTGGGAGATTCCACAGTAGTTTGTTGCGGTGTCTTACAGGCGAAGGAAAGAACAGCGAGCGTCAGAAAAGGTAATACACTTTTTTTCATTTTTGTTGGTTTTAGTTATATTTTAAAGTTATAAAAAAAAGCAATGTGACAAATTTCACCCTATAATTAGGGTGTACCAAGTGCCCTTAACTTTGCCCCAATTGCTAAGACCTATCCTTATCTGTTCCTTGTTCACAATGAGTACGCCGTACAGGAGGCTTTTCAGCAGCGTCTGGAACGGAAGGGATTCAGGGATGTATCCATTCCAGCGCTGCACAGCGAGGTGGGATTGGGGTGAGGGCTTACTTTAGTAATTCTGAAAAATGATCTACAATGAATGATCCTTTTCTTTGCCCGCAATGCAGGCTCCTGGGCTACTGCCGGAAGTATCACTCCGGATCGGATGTAAAGGCTCGTCGTAAAATATCGGCACATGCTCCTACGGACCGAGCCGCTGCGCCTGTACCGATCTCCACACGGCTGATTCCGCTTCATTCCATTCGCGCCATGTACCGCAGCATTGCCTCACCGGCGCGTCCGGACAGAGACCAGTGGTTGGAGAACTTACTGGCATTGGCTGCGGTCCCGGATCCTGTCCCGGAGCCGGGCGTAACTTCCTTATCCCCCGAGGTTGAAATATCACTCCCATTTTGTATCGGAGTTGATTGAGCTGGGGCGATTTGATCGTTCGGATCAGAATGACTTGCATCTTTTCGTAATCGTTCAACACTCTTTCCTCGATAATATTGTACTCTTTTTTTCAACATTGCGGTCGTTTCTTAGTTTCTGATTATCTGAAATTCTTTATTTTAAAGTAATAATTTTTAAACCTGGTGTAAATAAAAAAATCGGTTATTTTTTGTTATAGTTTATGGCTTATTCGATCACCGCAGGTGCCCACCAGGTCACCCTC
>JBJOMF010000155.1:0-12257 GCA_046052505.1 Bacteroidota bacterium
GCGCGCCCTGGGATACCTGCAGTTTCGGGGTGAGATTACCGGATTCCTGCGCGATTTCGTTACAACCGGAACCCTGCGTACGGGTCTAGGGCAGCTGACCGCCGACCTGAGCATGAAGTTGCCTGTTGGAAGGCAACCGGTCTATTCCGGGCATATCAAAACCGACCGGTTCCAGCTGGGGCGGCTCCTCCACGACCAGGAATTGGGGGATGCGGGCTTTGCCCTATCGGTTCGCGGAAGCGGGTTCCGACCGGCAGACCGGTCCGTTACCCTTCAGGGACAAGTGAATTATCTGGATTACCGCACCGATCGCTTCGACCGGATCACGGTCGACGGGCGCCTCGAAAAACGCCGGTTCGAAGGCGTGGCTACGCTTCAGGATGCTCTGGCCCGGTTCACGCTGAATGGCACGATCGATCTTAACGGCCCCCTTCCCCGATTCAATCTTCTGGCCGATATCGCACACGCCGACCTACGGGGGCTGCATCTGGTACGCGATTCGGTCACCTTCAGCGGCAAGGCCAATGTTGATTTCATCGGCAGCGATCTCGATGACTTCATGGGTACCGCACGCATCACGGAGGCCCGCCTCACCCGGAATGAAGAGGTCTTGCCTTTCGACTCCCTGGTTCTGGCGACCACCCGGGTGGATGGCCTGCGTTCATTCGAGGCACGATCCAATGAATTCCGCGCTGAGCTGACCGGCGACTATCATCTCGATGAAGTCCCGGCGACGGCCCGAGTACTCCTGCATCGTTATTATCCGTCGGTGGTCAAGATGCCGGCATCCATGCCCCGGCCGCAGGCGTTCCGATTCGATATTGAATCCTACTACATCGACCCGTTCCTGCAACTGATCGATCCGACCCTCACCGGCTTCAATAATACGCACCTGAAGGGTCGTATCGACCTGCCCCAACACCTCTTCGTACTGGATGCTGATATCCCGCAGTTCCGTTTCCGCGGAACCAATTTCGAATCCATCCGGCTGGTCGCTGAAGGCAATGCTGACCGTCTGGTATTGAACGGGCAGGTCCGCAACGTCAATATCAATGACAGCCTGTCCATCCCGCAAGCTTACTTTCGGATCAGCGCGCGGAACGACTCGTCTCGGGTATCGGTGCAAACCGGTGCCAGTCAGGCGGTGGAGAAAGCGGACCTGAATGCACTGGTGCTGACATATGACGATGGCCTGAAGGTCGAATTCGAACCGTCCACCTTCACGGTCAACGGCAAAGCATGGACCATCGGTGAGAACGGTGAAGTGGTCTTGCGTAGTTCCACCCCCGCTAGCGGTCAGTTGCTGCTGACTGAAGGCGATGAGCGCATCCTGTTGCGCACCCGGCCGTCGGACGCCGGAAAATGGAATGACATCGATGTGGAACTCACGAATGTGAATCTCGGCGACTTCGCCCCGTTCTTCCTGCCACATAACCGGTTGGAAGGGTTACTTTCCGGCAGGATACGGGTAGAGAATCCAACCGGGGACCTTCGGGTCGTTTCGGATGATCTGTCTACCCGGTTCCTCCGACTCGATAATGACTCCCTCGGTGGCGTGCGTGCTTCGGTCGATTATGATGGACGTACCAGAGAGCTGAAACTCCGCGGTGCTACGGAAAATCAGGAGAACTACTTGGGCTTCGAGGGAAGCTTGTACCTGAACGACCCGGCAAGCGCTCTATCGAACCGCATCCTGCTCCGTGCCCGGCAGTTCGAGATCAGCGTGCTGGAGCGATTCCTGGGCAACCTGTTCTCGGATATGCAGGGCTACCTGACGGGAGATATTCAACTCAGCGGGCCTTTCGGCGGACTGACAGTGACGGGTAAGGGACGGTTGAAGGATGCCGGGCTTAAAGTGAAATTCACCCAGTGTTTCTACCGGATCGAGGATACCGATGTGGAACTGACGCCTTCGGAGATCCGACTCGACGGGTTGGTCCTGCGCGACCCCGTTACCGGCAATCCGATCTTCATCACCGGTGGTATCGAGCACCGCTCGTTCCGTGATATGTTCTACGACCTGACCATCTCCACCCGAAAGCCACAGACCGTCGGGCTGCCATTCAACCGGCCGGTCCAGCTGCTGCAGACGACGTACCGCGACAACAAGCAATTCTACGGGAATGCCCGCGGCACCGGTTCCCTGTCTCTGATCGGGCCGCAGGAGAACCTGTATATGAAGATCGATGTGGTGGCTTCGGAAACGGACAGCAGTTCGATCACCCTTCCTCCTTCCTCCTCCCGCGAATCGGGTGTCGCGGATTTCATGGTCGAGCGCCGGTACGGGCGGGAGATGACCGATGCCGAGCTTCGCGCCGGTTCGACCAACATCATCTATGACGTGGATATCACGGTCAATAAGACTCCCATCCCGCGCGTTGCGGTAAAGATTATGCTCGATGAACTTACCGGAGATGAGATAAAGGGAAAGGGAAGCGGATCGATCAATATCCGCTCGGGAACCAGTGAACCCCTTCGGCTTAGAGGCCGCTTCGATATCGAGGAGGGCAGCTACCTGTTCACCTTCCAGTCGTTCTTTAAAAAGCCGTTCGAGCTGCGCAAAGGCGGTGACAACTACATCGAGTGGAACGGCGATCCCTATGATGCCAATATCCGCTTCCAGGCTATGTACCGTGCCGAGCGGGTCAGTTTTGCCCCCTTGGCGGAATTGCTCCGTTTCAGCAGCAACGCGTCCAATGCGCGCGGGGATGTGTATGTCGTGGCCACGCTCACCGAGAAGCTGTTCAAGCCGGTGATCCAGTTCGCACTCGATTTCCCCTCCGGCAGCATCGCCGTCACCGACCCTGAACTGGCGCTGGTGGTGCAACAGATGCAAAAGAACATCAACGAGATCAACCGGCAGGTGACCTATCTGATCGTGTTCAATAGTTTTGCCCCGAGCGAACTCACAGCCGGAGCCGGTTCGTTCAACGTGGCCGGAACTATTTCGGGTATCTTTCTGAACGTGATCAGCGACCAGATCAACAAGATCCTGGGCAACCTGCTGAAAAGTGATAAGTATACCATCAGTCTCAATACATCGATCTACAATCGCAACATCATCAATACCAGTAACGCAACAAGCCTGCAACTGGGCAGCAATATCAACTTCTCGATCGGTCGTTCCTTCTTCAACAACCGCTTCATCGTTTCGACCGGACTGGGTTTTGATGCGCCGCTGCAGGCGGCTTCGGCCAATACACAGGTCTTCTCCCAGCAACTGCTACCCGACGTAACTCTGGAATGGCTGATCAATAACAGCGGTAGTTTGCGCGCGTCCTTCTTTTACCGGGAGAACACGGACTTCCTGTCCACGGGTACCGGAGGCGGACCCGGTCGTGCCCGGCGCATCGGAGCGAGTCTTTCTTATCGCCGGGATTTCGATCGCCTGCAAGATCTGTTGCGGCGGAAACTGGCTACACAGCCTCCCGTAACTGAACCACCGCCCCGGCAACCATGATCCTACCTGTCCTATACATTTCCGAGGCGACCGGTATGGGCCGCGGGGTATTCACCTCAGAATCCCTGCCTGCGGACACCGTGGTGGAGATCGCGCCCGTGATCGTCATGCGACCCGGAGACCAGGCCATCCTTGACAAGACCCTGCTTCATGATTATATCTTTGAATGGGGTGAGGAGCGGGACCGCTGCGCTGTGGCATTGGGATATGTTTCGGTTTACAACCATGCCTTCGAGAGCAACTGTGAGTATGAGATGGATTTTGAGGCGGGTACCATCACCGTTCGTACCATTTGCGCTGTGCAGGCAGGCGATCAGTTGTTCATCAATTACAACGGAGACTGGAACGATACCCGCTCACTTTGGTTCCTTCCAAAATAAAAAAAACCCGCGGGAAGCGGGTTCTTCGAAGCGATTTATCGTCTGATTACTGGAAAATGACCTGTCCCCGGATCTCACCGGAAGGGTTGGTCGATGTGTGAATATTCACGTAATACATTCCATTGAGGATGTCCTGCTCCTTGACGAATACGCCATCAGCCAGCAAGGTGCCGGAAAGCCTACCGTTCCGGTGGAAGGTATAGCGGCCGCTGGTTCGCTGGGGGTAGATCCCTCCGGAGCTGGTCACGATATTTTGGATCACACCGGCATTGTAGCCGATTGGTGCCAGTCCGTGCATGTGCATAAGCATGACGGAATCAGTCAGGCCGGACCAGGTTATGGAATAGCTGAGGGTGCGTGTTTCCTTCGAGTAGAATACATCCATCGTACCGAGGGCGGAGGAGGGAACAGCAAGCCCCTGGGGTTCCTGCGCCGGGCTCAGGATGATGCCTTTTTTCTCGAAATCGGTCGTGCGTTTTTGTTCCGCATTGGGCTCACAGGAGGTGAGCAACGCGGCAGCACCCAGCACGCAAATAGATGAAGCAGTTAGTTTTAGCCAGTTCATGGTGGACGAAATTTGCGTAAAAATAAGAAGTTTTTGGAATTGGCAATATTTTTAATCGGGTCTAATTGATTGTGGATAAACCGCTTATTTTAATCGGTTTTTGATCTCCTGCAGCTTCAGCAGGGCCTCCACGGGGGTGAGCCGGTTGATATCGGTCCCGTCGAGCAGGCTACGGATACCGGCAAAGGCCTCCGAGTGGGAATCAAAGATCGAAAGTTGCAGCCGGCCGTTCTTGTTCGGAACGATCCCTCCCGTTGCGGGTGCCGCGTTTCCGGGATGCCGGTTCGCTTCAAGGGTCTGCAGGATGATCGAGGCGCGGTCGGTCAGACTGGGAGGCATACCGGCCATGCGGGCCACATGGATCCCGAAGCTGTGCGTGCTTCCGCCCCGCGCCAGTTTGCGCAGGAAGATGATCCGGTTGCCGGATTCCTTGTTCGTAATATGATAATTCCGGATGCGCGGGAATTGCGACTCCAATTCATTCAGTTCGTGGTAGTGCGTGGCGAACAAGGTCTTGGGCCGGTGGGGTGATTCGTGGAGGTATTCGGCGATGCTCCAGGCGATGGAGATCCCGTCGTAGGTCGAAGTACCTCTCCCGATCTCGTCCAGCAGTACGAGGCTGCGACCCGTCAGGTTGTTCAGAATCGAGGCGGTCTCGTTCATTTCCACCATGAAGGTCGATTCCCCGCCGCTGACATTGTCCGATGCACCCACCCGCGTGAAGATCTTGTCAGTAAGTGGGATCCGGGCAGTGGCGGCCGGTACGAAGGAGCCCATATGCGCCATGAGCGTAATGAGTGCGGTCTGACGCAGCAGGGCCGACTTGCCGCTCATGTTGGGTCCTGTCAGGATGATGAGCTGCTGGTCGGTGCCGTTCAGTTCGAGGTCGTTATCAATGTAGGGCTCACCCGGGGGGAGGACCCGCTCGATCACGGGATGCCGTCCCCCTGCCACCACCCACTCATCACCCAGGTGCAGCTCCGGTTTCTTGTAGCCGTACTGAAGAGCGAGCTGCGCAAAGCAGCAAAGGACGTCCAGCACGGCCAGCAACTGTCCGTTGTTCTGTACCGGTGCCAGGTATTCAGCCAGTTCGGCGATCAGAGAATCGAAATGGGCCGCTTCGAGCTGCAGGATCTTTTCCTCCGCCCCGGTGATCGTTTCTTCATATTCCTTGAGCTCGGGTGTGATGTAGCGTTCGGCGTTCGTCAGGGTCTGTTTGCGGATCCAGTCGGCCGGTACCTTGTCGCGATGCGCATGGGTCACTTCCAGGTAGTAACCAAATACATTGTTGAAGCCGATCTTGAGCGAGGGGATGCCTGTACGGAGGGACTCCTGCTGCTGCAACTGGGTCAGGTATTCTTTGCCGTTGTAGGCGATGCGGCGTAAGTTATCGAGATCCTCCCGCACACCGCCGGCGATCACGCCCCCTTTGTTCAGCTGGGCCGGTGGATTCTCGTTGATCTCTCTGAGGATCTTTTCGGCGATCAGCGGGCAGGGATTGAGGGCATCCCCGATCCGGCGCAGGTGATCGTTGGCCGATTCCAGGCAACACTGACGGATCGCGTCCGTCTGGCGGAGGCTGC
The DNA here is from genome assembly GCA_046052505.1 of Bacteroidota bacterium. Classification (GTDB taxonomy): domain Bacteria; phylum Bacteroidota; class Bacteroidia; order Chitinophagales; family Chitinophagaceae; genus JJ008. Next base: position 5,989 of record JBJOMF010000155.1, read on the forward strand.
GGCCCAGTTGCAGCACTTCGCGCGGATTGATCTTTTTCAGCGGGATCTTGGAGACCAGGCGTTCCAGGTCGCCGCAGGGTTTTATGAGCTGCTGCAGGTGAAGGCGGCGGTCGGTGTCCTTGAGCAGATAATCCACGGTATCCAGCCGTTCCCGGATCTTTCCCGGATCGCGAAGCGGGAATATGATCCAGCGTTTCAGCAATCGGGCACCCATGGGAGAGTGGGTCTGATCGAGCACACTGAGCAGGGTCGGCTCCCCATCAGCTTGCGCCTGTACGAGCTCCAGGTTGCGGATGGTGAACCGGTCCATCCACAGAAAGTCATCCCGTTCGATCCGGTGCAGCGAAACGATGTGCCGCAGGTTGGGGTGCTCCGTTTCCCGCAGGTAATGCAGGATGGCGCCCGCAGCGGTGAGGCCGTCTGTCAGCCCGTCCACCCCGAATCCTTTCAGGGAATGGGTCTGAAAATGTTTCAGCAGGATATCCTGTGCATACGTCGGGTCGAAGATCCATTCGTCGAGCGTATAAGTATAGTTCTTGGACCCGAATTGATCCTTGTATCTTTTCTGTTGGCGTCGTTCGAAAAGCACTTCGGCAGGCCGAAAGCCCTGTAACAGTTTATCGGCATACTCGCGGTTTCCTTCGGCCACGAGGAATTCGCCCGTCGAGATATCGAGGAAAGACAGGCCCAGTCGGTCGTCTCCAGCAAAATGGACCGCGGCCAGGAAGTTATTGCTGTGGTGTTCCAGGAGTTTGTCGTTCACCGTCGTACCCGGGGTGACCATATCGGTCACGCCCCGCTTGACCACGCCCTTGGCGAGTTTGGGGTCTTCGAGTTGGTCGCAGATCGCCACACGGTGGCCCGCTTTCACCAACTTGTGGAGGTAGGTATCGAGGGCATGGTGGGGGAAGCCGGCCAATTCGCTTTCGGCCGCTGCGCCGTTGTTCCTGCGGGTCAGTGTGATGCCCAGCACCCGGGACGCCGTGATTGCGTCCGCGCCGAAGGTTTCATAGAAATCTCCCACCCGGAACAGCAGGATCGCGTCGGGGTATTTCTGCTTGATGGCCCGATGCTGTTGCATCATCGGCGTATCGGAACCGGCGGACTTAGCCATGGGTCGCAAAAATACGGATTCGTACAAGGTGCCAGGTACCCGCTTCCGGTCAATATCTTTGGGCATGCGCAAACTACGGGTCGACGAACTTCCCAGAAAATCGGTCGAGGCATTCCGGGCTTCGGCCAAAGTGCCAGTAGTGGTCGTGCTGGAGAACATCCGCAGCGCCTACAACGTGGGCAGTGTATTCCGAACCGCCGACGCCTTTCTGTTGGAAGGGCTGTATCTCGTGGGTTATACGGCTCGGCCGCCGCATAAAGAGATCCGGAAGACCGCTCTCGGCGCGGAGGAGACGGTGAGCTGGCAGGGCTTCCCCGATACCGCCGCGGCTACCGCGGCACTTCGCCAGATGGGTTATCGTATCCTCGCCGCCGAACAGGCCGAGGGGAGTGTTCCGCTGCAGGCATTCACATTCCATCCGGCAGAGCGGCTCGCCATCATTTTCGGCAATGAAGTGACCGGTGTCGAGCCGTCCACCCTGAGCCTGTGTGACGGCTGCATCGAAATCCCTCAGCTGGGCATGAAACATTCGCTGAACATCGCCACCGCTGCGGGGGTGGTGTTGTGGGAGTTGGTGCGGGGCCGGATGTCATGAGCGGTTCGCTATACCGTGTCCTGCATGCCGCGCTGGCTGCAGCCCCGATCACGTACTTTTGCATCATGCCCAAGGTTCGGAGTTACCTCAGTATGGTCGCATTCTCACACACCGTATTTGCGATGCCCTTTGCCCTCATCGGTTTTGCGCTGGGGGTGGTCCATACCGGTGGATGGACCACCGTCATGGAATCGCCTTTCGGGCGGGAGGGATTGGGCATCAGGTTCCTGTTGATGGTGGCCTGTATGGTTTCTGCCCGGAGCGCAGCCATGGCCTTCAACCGCTACCTCGACCGCAACTATGATGCCCTCAACCCCCGAACCGTACTTCGTGAGATACCGCAGGGCGTGATCGCCCCCCGCCAGGCCCTGACCTTCACAGTGATCAGTGCGCTCCTTTTTATCGGAAGCACCTTTTTCATAAATCGGATCTGTTTTTACCTTTCACCGGTGGCGCTTGCAGTCGTGCTCGGATACAGTTATACAAAGCGGTTCACGTCCCTTTGTCATCTGATCCTGGGGCTGGGCCTTTCCCTGGCGCCCCTTGGGGCCTATCTGTCCGTGACGGGTGAATTCGCCCTGCTGCCGCTGCTATTCTCCGTCGCCGTTCTTTGCTGGGTCAGTGGTTTCGATATCATTTACGCGATGCAGGATATGGCGTTTGACCGCTCGCAGGGCCTGTATTCCATCCCAGCCGGACTGGGCGGTAGACAGGCCCTTCGAATCTCTCGGATCCTGCACCTGCTGAGTGCCGCTGCCGTCATTGCTGCAGGATCGGAAGCCGGGTGGGGTATACTTTACTGGGCCGGTGCGGCTCTTTTCGCCGGCATGCTGGTCTACCAGCAACGGATCGTGCGGCCGGATGACCTCAGCCGGGTGAACCGTGCGTTCATGACGGCCAATGGCATCGCATCCGTATTCTTTGCCGGTTTCGTACTGGCCGATCTGTTCCTCCTTTGCTGAGGCCCTTACCTTTGTGGTGCATGCCCCGCATCCTTGCCATCGATTATGGTTTGAAACGGACCGGACTTGCCGTGACCGACCCATTGCAGCTCATCGCTACGGGGCTGACCACGGTTCCGTCCCGGGAACTGATCCCTTTCCTGAAGGATTATTTTTCCAGGGAGGCCGTCGAGCAGATCCTGATCGGTTACCCCCGGAACTGGGATGACACCCCCACCCACGCCACCCCGCTGGTGGAACGCTGCATCCGTTCCCTGAAAAAACAGTTCCCTTCGATACCCGTGGTGACGGTGGATGAGCGCTACACCTCCAAGATGGCCCGCGATGCCATGCTCGACATGGGGTTGAAGAAAATGCAGCGTCGCAACAAGGCCCTCGTAGATGAGATCGCCGCCACGATCCTGCTTCAGGAATACCTGCGGGTCAACAGCGGACCTGGCCCTTATGGAATGGACAGGCCCTCCAGCCAATAAAAAGACCGTACCTTTGTAGTTGCTATTCACCTCAGGAAATTTACGTAGCACTTGATCCTTCCCATCGTTGCATATGGTCATCCGGTCCTCAGAACGGTGGCGGCCGATATCGGATCCGATCACACCGGTCTGGATCAACTCATCGATAACATGTGGGAGACCCTTTATGCCAGTAATGGTGTGGGGTTGGCTGCTCCGCAGGTCAACCGCGCCATCCGCCTGTTCCTGGTCGATTCCCTGCAAATGTTCCGGAACATGGAGCCGGAGGAGCGGTCGGAATACCCCGGCGACGAGGGTCTGAAGGCGGTTTTCATCAATGCCCGGCTTCGTGAACAACAGGGGGAGGAGTGGGGATATAATGAAGGTTGTTTGAGCATTCCCCGGATCCGGGAAGATGTGTACCGTCCGCGCACCGTCACCCTTGATTATTTGGATGAGCGGTTTCAGCCGCATACGGGGACCTTCACCGGCATCACGGCCCGGATCATCCAGCACGAATACGACCATATCGAGGGCCGCCTTTTCATCGACCGCATTTCGCCGCTCAAACGAAAGCTAATGCGCGGGAAGCTGACCGATATCTCCAAGGGCCGTGTCAGCGTAGATTACAAAATGCTGTTTCCCTGATGCGGTGATCGGTTGTCCGACACCAGACCCTTTTACGAAATGTGTATATACGGTGGATAACCCCGCACCTAAAAATAATTTTTCTGGTGGCAGGAAAGACTCAATTTTGTTTAACAATTCTTTCTGTTTTGCAGTGTACGTAGCACTACAATCCGGAAAGCTTCATTCTTGAACATACTAAAGGTAAACCCCACGCTTATGCAACGAAGGATCACGCTGTCGATTTTGGTGGTGTTGTTTTCGGTTTCATTGTGCAAGGCTCAGGTTCCCTCTCTTTCGCCGTTCAATGGTGTAGTTCCCGGCATTTTGAATACGGCTGGTGGGAGCTACGACAACGCGCTGTCGCCGCAGCGCTACGAATGGAGTTTTGGGGAGCTGGTGCTGATCCAGGCCTTTGCGCCACCTGACAGTTCGGTACTGGTGACACAGGGGGTCTTGCAGCCCTGTACCGACAAGCTCGCCGTATCTCCCTACATTCTCTATTTTGAGGCGGGAGACTACAAGATGTATCCGAACCCGACCAAGGGTGCTTTTTGGCTCGACTTTTTCGTTCGCACGCCGGGTCGGATGAGTTTGCAGCTCATCAATGCGCTGGGTCAGGTGCTGGAGACGCGGAGCTATTATTACAATGGCTGCTGTCGTACCGAGCTGTTCGACCTGACGGCCAAGCCGGCCGGTCTGTACTATGTAGTGGGCGAGCTCAAGCCGGACACCCCCCGGGCCGACGGGCTGGAGGTCATCCGGCTCAGCGGACTCAAGGTCGTCAAGATGACACAGGAGTAAGAACACCATCGGAACACCCGATGCCATGCATATTCAACCAAACACAAAACCGGAACACATGAAAAAGTTACTATCCTTATGGTCACTGTTGCTGCTGGCCATTTCGGGGGTCTGGGCCCAATCGCCTGCTCCCGGGATACTCAATTATCAGGGCGTTGCCCGCAACAGCGTGGGCAATGTGCTGGTCAATAAGACGATCAGCCTGCGGCTGACGATCCGCGACGGATCGGCCGCCGGTCCCTCGGTCTATTCCGAGACCCGCACCGTTACCACCAATCCGTTTGGTTTGTTCAACGTACAGTTGGGCAGTCCGGGCGCTACGGGTATAACGGGCAGCATCCCCACGGTTCCCTGGGGTGTGGGACTGAAGTTCATCCAGGTGGAGATCGATGCCAACGGAGGATCGACCTTCATCAATATCGGATCGGCCCAGCTGGCCAGTGTACCGTACTCGCTCTATGCCAGTACGGCCAACGACCTGGTGCTGCCGTTCAACAAGACGCAGGCGGATGCGGGCACCCTATTTCGGGTGACCAACAGCGGCACCGGAGCCACGAGCATGGCCATCGAGGGCCTGACCAACTCTACGGCAGGCAACGTGGCGGCCATCATGGGAACGGTCACCAGCTCCTCCCCGGGTAGTTTCTCTACGGGTGTACGCGGTATCAACAATGGTACCGGCGGTCTGGGCATCGGCGTCTGGGGTTCTCAGGCCGGCAGTGGCTGGGGTGTATACGGTACCGCAGCGAGCGGGGTGGGTGTACATGGCCTCGCCAACTCGGGTGTCGGTGTATTTGGTATCTCTACGAGCGGGAATGCGGGTCGCTTCGATGTGAATAATGCCAGCACGACCAATCCCACGGTGTTGGTCAATGGCAATAGCACTAGTTCGGGTAATGCGATCTTATTGGTCAACAGCCAGGCTACGGCCGGCACGTCCAATTTGACGGCGATGCGTGCCACTAACAGCAGCACCAATGACTTCGGTATCGGTGTCTGGGGCGGCCACGAGGGTTCCGGTTGGGGAGTATATGGTTATGCCAGGAACGGAGGAGCATCGGGCTGGGCTGCCGGTGGTTACTTTGACATGCTTTCGGGCAGCACCGCCGGCGGTGCTGCGGTACGGGGTAACAACTATAACAATGGTGGTTTTGCCGGGCATTTCATCAATGTGAATGCCGGGGCTGCCTCGCGGGCCCTTCGTACGCAGGGTGCCGTTCAGATGACGGGCATCAACGAAGGCGTGAACCGGGTGCTGACCTCCGATGCATCGGGCAATGCCACCTGGCAGACGCTGCCGGCCGTAGGCGGTGTCACGGGATCGGGGACCCTGAATTTTGTACCGAAGTGGACGCCGGTGGGTACCAACCTGGGCAACAGCCAGATCATTGATGATGGCACCAATGTGGGGATCAACACGGCCACACCCACCTACAAGTTGGATGTTTCGTATACGGGCGGTGGATCCGGTCTTCGGGTGGGATCCACATCCAGTTTTTCCGTGACGGATATCAATGCTGCCAACGGCGATGCGGCCCTTCGCTTTGCCAATGCCGGCACGATGCAGTGGAATATCCGCAACCGTCCGGGCGACAATTACCTGGAGATCTTTGAGATGGGAACTGCGAGCCGTATGGCGATCCAGGATGGTACCGGAAACGTGGGTATCGGTAATACGGGTGCGTCGATCTTGTACCGGCTGGATGTCCAGCATG
>JBJOMF010000156.1:0-5726 GCA_046052505.1 Bacteroidota bacterium
GGGGCCGCAGTCACCTCCCTGGCCACCGAAGGGTTGATCATGGCCGTTTTTTGGAGCCGCACCAGAGGGGAGATCCCTGTACGGCCAGCCCTTCAGATTCTGCTCAGCTCTGCGGTGATGGTGCCGGTGATCCTTATCACCCGGAATGCATTGCACGACCCGTTGGAGCAGCTGACCGCTGCAGCCGGAGCGGGAGCGGTTGTCTACCTGCTCACACAACGTTTCCTTTTCCGCAATCCCATCCTGACCGGAAAATGGTTTGAGTAGACCGTTAGTGCAATGAGGGAATCCCTGCAGGCCTACATGGCTTAGCGTGGGAACGGGTTGCGGATCTGCCGCCACCGCCGAAGGAGCGCATGACGGACCTTGCTGAAAATACCTCGCTCGCTGGCAACCAATATTTCATTGTAGGGCCGTTTCGTTCGGATCGCAAAGAACCGATAATCCTCCTTCGCCCAAACGCTCCAGGTTTCCATAAAAAGGATCTCCAGTCCGGCCGCATCCAGTGCCGCAGAAAGTTCCGGAAGCCGGACAGGCTCATCCGTTTCCTGCAGACTTTCGGGCCGGTGTTTGCGGTCCCATAGGATATACTCCGGATTGGGAATATTGACGTACAGAAAACTGCCTTGATGCATCCATCCTGCGATACGCTCCAACACCGCCCGATGCAGGGCGATCGGGATATGTTCCAACACATCGAAGAGTAGGATGGTATCAAAACCAGCGGCCTGTGGCTGGTACTCCGTAACATCCGATGCCGACAATCGCACCCGGGGGGAAGCCGGCAGGTGCCTTCGGGCGAAGGCGACGGAAGCTGGACTGATATCGATGGCCTCGATGTGACCGCGACGGACCCGGCGACACAGCAGGCTCGTCAGGGCCCCGATACCACAACCGATCTCGAGGACCCGGCTATCCGACCGGAGACCGTGTGAACGGACCTTACGGTACAGACCGTGAATCCGCTCATTGATGCCCGAACGAACCTGGCGGTCTACATAATTATCGTAAAAGCGAACGGGATCCATGGCAGCCTAAAGCTACAGTATTCGGTGCGAGTCTGTAACAGGGAGCGTATCGGGATCAGTCATCCAGCTTTAGCACGGCGAGGAATGCTTCCTGCGGCACCTCCACGGAACCGATCTGCCGCATCCGTTTCTTGCCCTCTTTTTGCTTTTCGAGCAGCTTGCGTTTCCGGCTGATATCTCCCCCATAACATTTAGCGGTAACGTCCTTGCGAAGGGCCGATATGTTCTCCCGGGCAACGATCTTGGCGCCGATGGCGGCTTGGATGGCGATCTGGAATTGCTGGCGCGGCAGCAGCTCCTTCAGCTTTTCACAAAGTTTTCGGCCGAAATCCTGCGCCCGGCTGCGATGGATCAGTGCACTGAGGGCATCCACCTTATCGCCATTGAGCAGGATATCCATTTTGGCGATATCACTGTCACGGTACCCGATGGGATGATAATCGAAGGAGGCATACCCGCGGGTCTGGGATTTCAGTTTGTCGTAGAAGTCGAAAACGATCTCGGTCAGCGGCATTTCGAAGATCAGCTCCACCCGTGTTTGGGTGAGATAGCTCTGGTTGATCAGGATGCCGCGTTTGCCGAGGCAAAGGGTCATGATATTGCCGATATATTCCGGCTTGGTGATGATCTGTGCCTTGATAAAGGGTTCCTCGATGCGCTCGGTCTTGACCGGATCGGGAAATTCGGTGGGGTTGTTCACGATCACTTTCTCCCCCTTGGTGGTGTAGGCGATGAAACTGACGTTCGGCACAGTGGTGATGACCGTCTGGTTGAATTCCCGCTCCAGACGCTCCTGAATGATCTCCATATGCAGCATCCCTAGGAAGCCACAACGGAAACCGAATCCGAGCGCCTGGGAGGTTTCCAGCTCATACGTGAGCGAGGCATCATTCAACTGGAGCTTGTCCATACAGTCGCGCAACTCCTCGAAGTCCTCCGTATTCACCGGAAAGATCCCTGCGAACACCATGGGTTTCACCTCCTCAAACCCCTTGATGGGTTGAGGATTGGCATTGGTAGCAAGGGTGATCGTATCGCCGACCTTCACCTCTTTGGCGTTCTTGATGCCCGTGATGATGTAGCCCACATCCCCGGCACCCACCTCGGCCTTCTCCGTCATTTTCAATTTCAGGATTCCGACCTCATCGGCCCCGTATTCCTGGCCGGTGCTGACGAATTTGACCTTATCCCCTTTCCGGATCGATCCGTTCAGGATCCGGTAATAGACGATGATACCCCGGAAGGAATTAAAAACGGAATCGAAGATCAGGGCCTGGAGCGGCGCGTTCGGATCTCCCTTGGGGGGCGGGATCCGGCTTACGATGGCCTCCAGGATCTTATCGACCCCCACCCCGGTTCGTCCGCTTGCAAGAAGGATATCGTCCGGCTTGCAACCGATCAGATCGATGATCTGGTCCTTAACCTCCTCGACCATGGCCCCGTCCATATCGATCTTGTTGATCACCGGTATTATCTCAAGATTATTTTCAATAGCCAGATATAAGTTGCTGATCGTCTGAGCTTGAATGCCCTGCGTTGCATCCACCAATAGCAGGGCCCCCTCACAGGCGGCGAGTGCGCGGCTGACCTCATAGCTGAAGTCCACATGCCCGGGGGTATCGATCAGATTGAGGATGTATTCCTGGCCGTTTGCGTGCTTGTAATTGATCTGGATCGCGTGGCTTTTGATGGTAATGCCCTTTTCACGCTCCAGGTCCATATCGTCCAGGACCTGATCCATCATTTCCCTTTCGTTGATGGTATTGGTCTGCTGCAACAGCCGGTCCGCCAGGGTCGATTTGCCGTGGTCGATATGTGCGATGATGCAGAAATTCCGGATTTGCTTCATGTACGTACCCTCCTGATCCTGCCGGAGGCGCCCTTTTCAGAGCCGCAAAGGTAGGTCATTTGCACGGGTTTCCCGCGGTCGGAACAGAGCTACTGTACCTGCACGGCCAGCCGGATCTCCGGATGCCGTTTCGGGGCATTGATGGCGCTGAGTACTTCAAAACGGAGCGTCAGATCGGTGACGCGCTGCAGGGTTTTGACCAGCAGCTCATTCGATTCGCCCGGTTTCAGCACGATGATATCGGCGTTGTTATGGAAGGTGAGCCCGGTTCGGTTCAGCAGGGTCACCGGGGAAGGTGTCAGGTTCTCTATGATCACGGTGAGCACATCGGACTTGGCGGGGTATCGGGCCTCCTTGATGCGAACGGAAGCCTGCAACAGGGGCAACAGGTATTCATCGCGGCCGATCAGCAGGTCGCGGTAGTAGGCCACCGTGCGGCGCTCGAAGAGGGCCTCCCGGATGGAAGACTCGGTTTTCTCACGGGCAAAGACCAGTGTAACAGGGCGGTGTCCGCCCTGAGGAACCTTGAAATCCCAGTCCACCAGCTGGTGAACATCGCTGTTGCTCATGATGGTAAGCTGATGGTCCAGCGCCAGCTGTAGCGCCTCATCGGAGTAGGTCTGGTCGTTGACCACCTCGATCCCGTCGAGCAGTTTATCGCGGATGAGCATCCGGTGCATGTCGGTGATCGTGGCCATGCCATCCCGCCGCTGGGCGGTCCAGTTGGGATGATTCCAGAATATGAAGGCCCCCTGCTTCCTGGCTTCACGGAAGACCTCCACGGAATCCGCAACCAGCATTTTGTTGGCATCCGACAGGAAGATGGCATTGTTGTGCCCCGGCGGCATACGACGGGTGATCTCCGACCCGTTCACCACGACGAGCCCATGGTCCTTTGCCTCCTTCAGCGCCAGCTGGTACGAACGGTTGCGGTCCGGATGCGGGATATCCTCCTTGTGGGGCTGGTACTCCAGGTGCTCGGTCAACGAAATGGCGTCGAGCCCATCCATCAAGGCCTCCTTGATCCGGATATCGGGCCACACACTGCCATCGGAAAAGACCGTGTGCTGGTGGAAATCGCAGACTAGGGTCGTAAATCCGCCAAAGGACGGAAAGCGGATCGGACGTCCCGTCTGATGGCTGTGCGGCTGCTGGGCTCCGGCAGTGAATGAACCGAGCAGCAGTAAAAGCAGGATCCTGTGACGCATGGTATTTTCTTTACCGGAAGATAACGGAATTTGCCAATCGGGAAAATCCGGAAACCGATAACGCTCCCGGTCCGATATCGCCGATAAATACTAATTTGTCCGGGCACAATATCCTGCCGGCCGGTTTGCGACTGCAATGCACAGAAAATAATCACCTATGCCCCCGATACTGATCCTGGCCCTGCTACTGTGTTCGATTCCTTCTTTCGCCCAGAAGGAATTCGGAAAGACAAAGTCCGAACTGAACAGGTTCCTGAAGCAGGAGACGGCTCTGCGAAACAGGCAAGGCCCAACGATCCAAACATCCGACACCTCCCTGACGCTGACGATAACGGAATCGGGAGGCCGCACGACCCGGTTCACGTATTCGTTCAGCCGTCGAACCGGACGCTGCATCGCCAAACGGACCGAATCGGAATGCGACTCCTGCTACCGGAACTACCTCTATTCGCTGCTGCAGAATAAGAGCTATGGTTGGAAACAGATCAATGAGAACCAGTATGTTTCCGCTTTTGCGGCCAAACTGATGCTTGAGTTGCCCGCCGAGGAGGGCCCTTTGTCTTTCTTCCTGTACTACAACAACTGGAGCAAGGCCTTTTACGAGCTGTTGGTCCGTCCCTGATCCCAGCCCTCCCACCGGTAAAGATACCCGTCGGTTTCCGGGGTTCCGGTACTTTTGCGACACATGGTTCGCACCCTTGCGGCACAATACCGAAAAGCCTATTCAGGACTTTCCAGGGAGACCTGGCTCCTCTCCCTCATCATGCTGATCAATCGCAGCGGCACCATGGTGGTGCCCTTCATGACCCTTTACCTGACCAGCCCGGAAAAGGGATATACGATCGGGCAGGCCGGGGTGATCTTCGGCCTGTTTGGTGCCGGGGCCTTCTTCGGGGCCTGGTTGGGGGGACGACTGACGGACCGGATCGGTTTTTTCCCGGTGCAACTGATCACCCTGTCGGGAGGCGGGATCCTGTTCATGGTGCTTGGACAGATGGGATCCTATCCCCTGATCGCCCTGTTCTGTTTCCTGCTCAGCTTCGTGAATGAATCCTTCCGCCCTGCCAACTCCACTGCGATCGCACATTACAGCGTCGCGGAAAACCGGACCCGCTCCTTTGCCCTGAACCGCCTGGCCATTAACCTGGGCTGGGCTGTTGGCGGGGCCATGGGCGGCTTCCTCGCATCGATCGATTATGAATTGCTGTTCTGGGTCGACGGGGCCACCAACCTCTTCGCTGCTTTATTGCTGCTGCTGCTGTTGCGACGGACACCCGGCAAAACAGAAAGGCTCCGTGACGAGGGAGACCAGCGTGCGCCCAAGGTGCTAGAAGACAGGAAATACCTGGGATTCATCCTTGTGACCTTCCTGTTCGCCAGCTGCTTCTTCCAGCTGTTTACCAATGTTCCCGTTTTTTACAAGAGGGCCCTCCAACTCACCGAATCGGAGATCGGACTGCTGATGGCACTGAACGGGTTGCTGATTGCCCTGTTTGAGATGGTGCTCGTCTACCGAATGGAAGGCCGTCGCAATGCAAAGGGGCTCATCGTAACCGGTATCGGACTCGTAGGCCTGTCTTTTCTGATGCTGAACCTGCCGCTCGCAGGATTTTGGGTGGGGCTCCTGGCCATCCTCACCGT
>JBJOMF010000157.1:0-7417 GCA_046052505.1 Bacteroidota bacterium
CTGAAAGAGCAGATTGAGGTCAATATCGATAAGTTGGAACTCAACGGGAACATCCGCGTGGAGGATGTGAAGGAAGAGCACTTTGAGATCCTCAATTCCCCCCGGATCCCCATTGCGTCTGTGACCCTGACCCGCCAACTCAAGCAGGAAGAGGCTGCTGCCCCCGCCGCTGCCGCTCCGGCTGCCGCCGCTGCCCCGGCCGCCGCATCTGCCGAGAAGGCCAAGAAATAACCTTTCGAATAACAGCCTACCCGCTGTCGGTATCCGTTACGGTCCGCCAGCGGGTTTTTCTTTTCTTTTTCCTATCTTATCGGTCATGAAATTCCTGATCGCCGGTCTGGGAAACCCCGGCTCTGAATACGCACACACCCGGCATAATATCGGCTTCGATGTGGTGCAGGCTCTTGTGCAAAAACACGGGGCCGAACTTCGGTCCGACCGGCTGGCCTTCGTAGCGGAATTCCGCTGGAAGGGAAAGTCATTCGTATGCATCTGCCCCACGACCTTCATGAACCTGAGCGGCAGGGCGGTTCGCTACTGGATGGATAAGGAGAAGGTGGACCCGGCCCATTTGCTGGTGATCATCGATGATATCGCACTGCCCCTTTCGAAGCTTCGCCTGCGGCCTTCCGGTAGCGATGCCGGACATAACGGCCTGAAAAGCGTGGAAGCCTCGCTCGGCACCCACGACTATCCCCGGTTACGTTTCGGTGTGGGGAACGATTTCCTCAAGGGCCACCAGGCCGATTATGTGCTGGGCCACTGGAAACCCACCGAGGAGGAACTGGTAAAGCTCAAGATCGAAAAGTGTGTAGAAGTGATCGAACGTTTTGCTACTGAGGGGCTTGTATCAGCCATGAACCAGGTCAACCGCTTGGATTTCACATTATGATATGTGCGTGGGATATCGTATTTTAGTCGTCTGACCCGGCACCCCGATTAAGGGGGGGAACCGATACCGTACCTGAAATAGCTCCCGGATACTTGGGATGACTTCCTGCGTGGATGTTTATCCGATGTATCCGACCAAATACTACCTGCCATGAAAATCTTTTGTGTCGGTCGCAACTATGAGGCGCATGCACGGGAATTGGGAAATGAGGTTCCGGAAGAACCGGTCATATTCATGAAGCCCAAGAGTGCGCTGCTTCAGCCCCAGACCCCGTTCTATTATCCCGAATTCACCAATGAGCTGCATTACGAGTGCGAGCTGGTGCTGCGCATCAGCAAAAACGGCAAATACATACAGGAGAAGTTTGCCCCCAAATATTATGATGCCATCACCGTAGGTATCGATTTTACCGCGCGTGACCTGCAGCAGGAGCTCAAGAAAAAAGGGCTGCCCTGGGAGAAGGCCAAAGCGTGGGACAATTCCGCAGTGATCGGGAAATGGATTCCTCTCTCCGACATAAAGGACCGGTCGGCCGTTCATTTTTCCCTTTACAAGAACAAGGAATTAGTGCAGCAAGGCTGCTCCGATCAGATGATGCACGGTTTTGACCAGATCGTATCGCACATCTCCAATTATTTTTCCATCAATATCGGCGACCTGATCTTCACCGGAACACCCGCCGGCGTAGGGGAAGTGGTCGTGGGAGATGAACTCGAGGGCTTCCTTGAATCGGATAGCCTGTTCTCCCTGGAGGTAAAATGAGTACCGGATCAGCGTTCTCCTCTCGGGCGTTCCCCCGTATTTTTGTTCCCTGTATTTTGTAACATGACCGACTCCTCCCTCTTGCTCAAGGCCTACCGGCTGATGTGCCGCGCCCGCTACATGGCGGAGACCTATGAGGCCAATCGTTCGGTCTGCCGATACGTGCACTCCACTTCCCGGGGGCATGAAGCCATTCAGCTGGCAACTGCCTTTCAGCTGGGGCCGCAGGACTTCGTGAGTCCCTATTACCGGGATGAAAGTCTGATCATGGGATTAGGCTTCACCCCGTATGAACAGATGCTCCAGCTTCTGGCCAAGGCCGATGATCCCTTTACCGGCGGTCGTGAATATTACTCCCATCCGAACTACCGCGGTGAGGACAAGCCCACCATCATTCATCAAAGCAGTGCTACCGGGATGCAGGCTATACCATCTACCGGAGTGGCCCAAGGCATCCGCTTTCTGGAGAGGCACCTGCCCGACCGGTTGCGGTGCGGACCAGCCGGAGAAGCACCGGTGGTTCTATGCTCGCTGGGCGATGCAAGTATGACGGAAGGGGAGGTCAGTGAGGCCCTCCAGTTCGCGGTCCTTCACCAGTTACCAGTGATCTATCTCGTTCAGGACAATCACTGGGGCATCAGTGTCACCTCGGAGGAAGCCCGAAATATGAACGCCTTCGAGTTTGCGGCTGGGTTTAAAGGGTTGAACCGGGTACAGGTGGACGGCAGCGACTTCGAGTCATCCTATCAGGTGATGCGGGAAGTGCTGGAATACGTCCGACGCAAGCGAAAGCCTTATCTGGTACACGCACAGGTACCGCTGCTGGGTCATCATACGAGCGGCGTCCGGATGGAGTTCTATCGATCTGAAAGTGACGTATCGAAGCATCGCGCGCATGATCCCGGGCCGAAACTCCGGAAGCGGATCCTTGATACGGGTATACCCGAAGCGGACCTCCTGCTGATCGAAGCGGAAGAATTCCAGCAGGTCGCTGCTGATTTTGCCCGGGCCGTGGCAGCTCCTGAGCCGGACCCCGCCACGGTGGAAGACCATGTATTCGTACCGACCCCCGTTATTGCGGAGATCGGTGAACGGCACCCGGCCGGCGCTGAGAAAGTAATCATGGTGGATGCGGCCCTGTTCGCCATCCGGGAGATCATGGAAAAGTATCCGGAAGCCATTTTGTATGGACAGGATGTTGGTAAAAGGCTGGGCGGCGTATTCCGGGAAGCGGCGACGCTGGGGGATCGTTTTGGGGAGCACCGGGTGTTCAATACGGCGATCCAGGAAGCCTATGTCGTGGGTTCCTGCGTCGGCATGAGCGCCGTGGGCCTCAAACCGATCGTGGAGGTACAGTTCGGCGATTATATCTATCCCGGCTTCAATCAGCTGGTCACCGAAGTATCTAAAAGCTGTTACCTGAGCTGCGGGAAATTCCCGGTATCCATGATTCTTCGGGTACCCGTCGGGGCCTACGGCGGCGGCGGCCCCTATCACAGTGGCAGCGTTGAAACCACGGTCCTTTCCATCAAAGGACTGAAGGTCGCCTATCCCTCCAATGCTGCCGATATGAAAGGTCTCATGAAAGCAGCTTACCTTGACCCGAATCCCGTTGTGATGCTGGAGCACAAAGGTCTTTACTGGAGCAAGGTACCCGGAACGGAGGAAGCCAAGACCATCGAACCTGCGGCCGACTATATACTCCCTTTCGGAAAAGGCCGGATCGTTCGGGAGGCGTCGCCCGAAACGATACGCTCCGGAGAGAGCTGCGTGGTGATCACCTACGGCATGGGTGTGTACTGGGCCATAGCTGCAGCTGCACGCCTCTCCGGACAGGTGGAAGTAGTGGACCTGCGCACGCTCTATCCGTTGGATGAGGCGCTGGTGTATGAACGGGTGGCCCTCCATGGGAAATGTCTGGTTCTAACCGAAGAACAGCAGAACAATTCCTTTGCAGAAGCATTGGCAGGACGGATATCGAAAAATTGTTTCCCCTTTCTGGACGCTCCGGTAGATATTTTGGGAGCCCTCAATATACCCGCCGTACCCATGAACACGGGTTTGGAGAAGGCCATGTTGCCCGATGCGGACAAGGTAGCTTCCAGACTGGAGCGATTGCTGGCTGGATGATTTTTCCCCTGGAGGAGATCGGTGCTGATTATTTTTTCAGATCCGTACGGATCTGAAGCTCCTGCATCTGTTTCTCATCGATCGTTGCGGGGGCATCGAGCATGACGTCGCGTCCGGCGTTGTTTTTCGGAAAAGCGATAAAGTCGCGGATGCTTTCACTGCCTCCGAGGATCGCACAAAGCCGGTCGAAGCCGAAGGCGATTCCCCCATGCGGCGGCGCTCCGTACTCGAAGGCGCCCAACAGAAAGCCGAACTTGTGCTGCTGTTCCTCAGGACCGATGCCCAGCGCTTCGAACATTTTTTCCTGAAGTTCGCGCTGGAAGATCCGGATGGAACCGCCACCGATCTCGTTTCCATTCAGTACCATATCGTAGGCGTTGGCCTTGATGCCGGCGTAAGGATGTTTCAGGTATCCGGCCGCATCCGCTATCGTCGGGTCGTTCTCGATCATGGTCTGGATCTGCGCTGGTTTCGGTGAGGTAAACGGATGGTGACGGGCCACCCACCGATTCGATTCCTCATCGTACTCGAACAGCGGGAAATCGAGTACCCAGAGCAACCGAAAGTCATCGGTCTTTCGAAGACCCAGTCGTCCGGCCATTTCAAGGCGGAGTTCGCTCATCGCTTTTCGGGTACGTTCCTCGGGGCCCGCGAGCAGAAGGACCAGATCGCCGGGACGGGCTTCGGCCGCTAAGATGATGGCTTTCAGCCGGTCTTCCGAATAGAATTTATCAACGCTGCTCTTACAGCTGCTATCGACATTGTATTTGATGAATACCAGTCCTTTCATCCCAATCTGTGGGCGCTTAACCCATTCGGTGAGTTCGTCGGTCTGCTTGCGGCTGTACTCGCTGCAGCCGGGAACAGCGATGGCCACTACGGTTTCCGCTTCATCGAATACCTTGAAGCCTGCATCGCCAATGAGTTCCGGCTGGTCTTTCCGGTCGGTATACACCGTATCGGGTTTCTTCAGGTTCAGGAGCTCCATTCCGAATCGGGTATCCGGTTTATCGTTGCCGTATCGCCACATGGCTTCCTCCCAGGTCATGCGTTCCACCCGTTCGGAATAGGGTCTTCCCATCACTTCCTGGAAGACGTGTTTGATCATTCCTTCGAACATGTTCAGGATGTCTTCCTGCTCCACGAATGCCATCTCGCAATCGATCTGAGTGAATTCAGGTTGGCGGTCGGCACGCAGATCCTCATCGCGGAAGCACTTGACAACCTGGTAATAGCGATCATACCCACTTACCATCAGGAGCTGTTTGAAGGTCTGGGGTGACTGGGGCAGGGCATAGAACTGGCCGGGGTTCATCCGGGACGGAACCACGAAGTCGCGGGCGCCTTCCGGGGTAGATTTGATCAAAAAGGGCGTTTCTATGTCCATGAAACCCTGTTGGTGGAGGTAGTTGCGGGCGGCCCGGTTCACTGCATAACGCAGCTCCAGGTTCCGACGCACAGGGTTGCGACGTAGGTCCAGGTAGCGGTATTTCATGCGCAGGTCATCTCCGCCATCGGTTTCATCCTGAATGGTGAAGGGTGGTACGGCCGAGCGGTTCAGTATGGTGAACTCCTGGATCAGGATCTCGATATCTCCTGTCGGTATCTGTGGGTTCTTGTTGCTTCGCTCGCTGACCCTGCCGCGTACCTGCAGCACGAATTCGCGGCCCAGCGGCCCTGATTCCAATTGCGCGTTCAGGGATTCGCCGAATAGCAATTGCGTGATACCATACCGGTCGCGCAGGTCCACGAAGGTGATGGCCCCGAATTTTCGGATGGTCTGTACCCATCCGGCAAGGGTCACTTCGGTGCCGGCATGCCCCGATCGGAGTTCGCCGCAGGTGTGGGTTCTGTACATGTTCAGACGTGTTGCCGCGGAGCCTTCAACGGCCCTCGCGCAGGGCGCTAAGATACGGCAAATGCCTCTGAAGGCGGATTCAGAAGGTTACGGTATGCCGCTCTTTCAGTTCCTTCGGACGCAGAAAGATGTAGTAGTAGGTCAGCACCAGAGACCCGGCGATAAAGGGGATCAGGGCGATGTGCTTTCCCTCGAATTGACCCCAGACCGGCATCTCGTCAAAGTGGAAGAATTCGCTGATCATCCAGAAACCGTTGGCACAGATCCACAACGTGATGGCAAGGTTGTGGGCCAGCTCCGAAACGATATGCCGGGTACGGTAAGCGATGATGACCGAAATGGAAAGGGTGGGGACGAACATGGCCAGGCCCAATTCTTTCCAGAACAGGCACCAGCTGATATCTTTCACCAGCCAGAATACGATGTGCATGTTCTCCATCCGGCGGAACCGGGCGGGTATCGAATAGCGGATCTCATCCTGTTGCATCCTTACTGTTTTAGGGAAAGGAAGATAGCGAATTATCAATATCCTGCACCTCGGATCAGCAAGCGGGTGTGCCGGTGTACATCGACCTCGGCAAGCAGGGGGTGGCCTTCGTTCAGGTGATCGGTCAACTGCCGGGCCAGGTAGGGGGCCAACGAGCACCCCTTAGTGCCCAGTCCGTTGAGGATGCCAACCTCGGGTCTTGCAGGGTGAAGGCCTACGAAGGGCCTGCGTTCTACGGTTGCAGGCCGGATACCGGCTACATGCCCGTCGACCTTAAAAGGAAGTTTCAGCCAGTCCCGCAACCGTGCTTCGGTTTCCTTACGGAATCGTTTGGTCGGCTCTGGGTTCAGGTCGGTCCTGTCGTAGGTCGATCCTGCCCACCAACTGCCGGGCTTTGCCAATGGCACGAGCAGCAATCCCTTTTTATAGATATGCTCCGATGGCAGATCCGGGATGCTTACGATCAGGGCCTCCCCCTTGTTGGCCGCATAGGGAAGGTTGCGAAACAACGGATGGGTCGCTCCGCCCGCCCCGTCGCAAAAAAGTACTTTTTTTGCCTGTATCCCCCGGTATACGACCGCTCCATTATCGAAATCAAGTTCCTCCGGGTCGAAACGATCTTCCTGGAGGGCCTGCATTTCCCTGAGCCGGGCCCTCCATGCCGGTAGGATCTTTTCCAGAAAGGCCGTATATACAGGGGCGATCTTGCCGTATCCCTGTTCGAATTGAAAGTACCGATCCTGCTCACCGCTCCGGCAGATCTCCCTGGTATAGAAGCATCCCTCGGCCATCCGGTTCTCGAAGGATGTGCGCATGTCGGCCGTGGGAAAAAAATGGACGAGGCTCTTTTCAGCGATGGCTTCTATTCCAAGGAAGGTGCCCAATTCGGCGTAGGCGCTCTTCGCAAAGGGAAGCAGGGTGTCGGCCATCCATGTTTGGGAACTCCATCGACCCGTAATCGGATTGATAAGTCCTGCGGCCAGCTGCGAAGAGGCCTTCGGATCGGCCCGGTCGATGACCAGAAAGGAACGCCCCGCCTGAAGCATGTAATAGCTCAGCCAGGTGCCCGAAATACCCTGACCGATGATAAGAAAGTCGACCTGCATCGTGCAAAAATAGCAGGGACCCCGCAAGGTCCCTGCTATCCCATCAATTATTACCCGGATTACTGTTCAATCGTGATCCGTATGCCCTCGCTGTGTGCTGAAAATTCGGGGGCATACTGGCATTGGATGCTGGTGATGCCGTTGCTGAAGATACCCGACTGTGCGGCTACCAACGAATAGTC
>JBJOMF010000158.1:0-4644 GCA_046052505.1 Bacteroidota bacterium
ACGGCATCCTCGTTTTCGTCACCGAAATAGAATACACCGTTCGGGCAGGCCTCCACGCAGGGCGGGAGCAAACCCTCCCGGGCCCTGTCGGGACAGAAGTCGCATTTCTCCACTGTACCCACTTTGGCCGGTATCCCTGTTTCAGCATCATAGGCCAGATTGCGTATGTCGAGCGGTTGCTCCGGTTCATCCCAGTTGAACACGCGGGTCGAGTACGGGCAGGCCGCCATACAAAATTTACAGCCGATGCAACGTTCGTTATCGATCAGTACCAGGCCATCCTGCCGTTTGTAGGTCGCATCCACCGGACAAACTTTCACACAGGGCGGGTTATCGCAGTGAAAGCATTGCTTGGGGAACCAGTAGGGGGCACCCTTGTCGCTGTCTTTCAGCAGCTTCACCGTAAGCCATTCCGTTTCCTCGGGCCGGTAGTGCCATTTTTGACAGGCGGTGATGCACTTGCGGGCATTTTTGCATCGCGCAAGGTCCACGACCATTACAAATTTCTTTCCCGCGATGCCTTCTCGCGCTTCGAGCTTCGAGACGATGGACAGGTGTTCATGGTGATTCAGGTAGGAGGAATCGATCTCTACCAGTTCCCCGTCTGGCGACAACAGTTTCACCTTGCCTGAGGCGGATTTTTTCGAGGAGCAGGAGCAAGCCACGCTGCCACAGGCAGTGGCGGCGATCGTGGCCAGAGCGGTCGTTTTCAGAAAATCCCGCCGTCCCGTGTCTGTGGTTTCATCGTGTTTCATGGTGCCTTGTTATCGGTTAGCAGTACGGGTTATTCGTTTTCTTTCTTGGAAGGATTGTCCATCCACCGGTAGATCTCCCTGTTCGAGGCTTTTTTCTGTTCTCTTGCCTGATCGATGACCTGCCTGTCGACTTCCACCAGACGTCCGTCGGAGGTCAGCAGTTTCACTTTTTCATTTTTCGGGTTGGTGAACCGGGAGAAAAATCCCCTTCTGGAGGTCGGTTGATGTCCCATGGCGCTAGACTGGTTTAGGTGTTTATCAGGCGCTGCAACTTATTCCCCTTCATCTGATACCCTCATGATACAGGTCAAAGACCCGGTTGAGAATCATCACATAGCGAATTTTTATGACAACCTCACGGCGGGCACTGACTAAAGTCATGCGTGTCAACGGCTTTTGTCATGTCAGTGTCAGGAGGGTCAGGGTACTTTTGGTCGGACTAAAAACGGGATCTGATCCCGAAATCATTAAAACGACTGTTATGAAACGCGTTTCCCTCATTCGGATGACCAGCCTTTTTCTCGGGGTCCTGCTTGTGTCGACCGCACTGTTCCAGTGCCGGAAGACCGGTGACCTGGCCGGTCAGCTCAACCGGTCGTACACGGCTCCGGCCGATTCGACCGTTTATGCCTCCTTTTATGACAATCACACGATCGGTACGGCCGATGCGGTACCCGATGTGAACGACATTATCAAGGTACGCGGGGTGCAGACCATCATGTGGGAGTATTGCGGTACTTCGAACTGTCATGGCGGGGCCAAGGATGCCAACGGTGCCACCATCCCGGGCAAGGTGAAGCCGCAGTTCGGCACGTACGCCGACATCATGAAATATGTGACGCCCGGCAATCCGGGAGCCAGTAAGTTCTGGGACTATGTCACCACCAATGATTTCGATGAAGCCATGCCTCCGGTCAACACCGGTCTGGAGATGAATACCCGCGACAAGAGTATTCTGTACAACTGGATCGTGAACGGGGCCCGTGAGTTCCCCGACATTAAGGACTTCCGCCCGGCCGCTATCCGACTGATCATGGATGGTTGCGGATCTGCCAATTGCCACAATCAGGCAACGGCCACCGGTGGCTGGGCCCGAAATGGGCTGCTCACCGGTCCGCCCTACAACCTCATATCCACCGATACGGGTCAATACACCTACGTTCCCCCCACGGGAACTCCGACCGTCTATGCTCAATTGACCAACCTGACACTCATGCGACAGGTTTGGAATGACTACAAGGACAGCGTGAAGCGCTTTTATTCTGATACGCTTGCCAATGCCAGTTTCCGGCCCTATAAGATATTCGCTCTTCCGATATCCTCTCTCAGTACCCGGGGCCCGCTGATGAGCTATGACGATATCCTCATGGATATCATGTACCCCAAAGGTCAGCGCAGCCGCGGTGCGGGCCGCAACCAGACCACGGCCCCGCCATCCTATGTGGACCCCGTGAGCGGAAAGTCATACTGGGTACTGGGCGACCCTTATGTTTTCACGGACTGTTTCCTGCGTCAGGTGGATTCCACGCTGATCTACCGGGTACCCCGTACGCTGGCGGAAACGACGAAAGGAGGCGGTATGGCCTACGATGACGGCGGGCTCACCCCTTCAGAGATCGCGCTGATCAAGGCGTGGTATTTCGCCGATCCCAATGTTCCTGAGGTATGGAAATACGGGTTCAATAATCAGGGGATCTTCAAATACCGGAAAACCAATACTTGGATTATCCGCCGCTGACCGGTAATCCTAACTATAACAGAAAATCGTTCTCTATATGAAAAAGAAAGTGATCCTGGCAGCTCTGGCAACCTCGATGGTCGTGTACCTGTTGTCATCCTGCTACAAGAACAAGGAAGATGTCCCTTCCTTGCCACAGGTCTCCTTCCGGAAGGAAGTGGTCCCGATCATGACTTCGGGCGCCTGTGGGTGCCATAACACCAGCTATACCATCCGGGCGGTGCTCTTTTCCGATCAGCGTATTCCGCCGTATCCGTATATCTATTATGATGCCATCCTGAGTCGGGCCAGCCAGTTCGCAGCCTGGATCAATGGAGGAACCCACCCCGGCGGCGGTGCGATCGATTTCAACCCCAGTGAGAAGAATATTATTCGACGCTGGATCGCCGAAGGCGCCAAGGATGACGGATCCGGATGTACGGTACCGGCGACGGTGACCTATACGAACAATATCGTACCGATATACAATACGAGCTGTAAGGGCAGCACCTGTCACGGTGGTATCGCCGTTACCCTGGATTATGCCAAAATGGTCTCCTCCAAGAATACCCTCACTACGATCATGAACAGCGGCGGCGCACAGGGTCACCCCCCGGGCCAGCTGAGCCTGAGCACCTGTTCGGTCAACATCTTCAAGGAGTGGCTCAGTAAAGGACAACCCCAGTAACTCCTGGTTTGAACCCAAACATCAAAAACACGGTTTATGAAAAAAATACTTCTGCTTCTGTCCGCTGTCTTCAGCTTCGGGCTGGTCGCTCTGGCACAGGAGGACTCGGTTACCCGGGAAGCACCGGTCCGCAAAGCGGTCCGGACCACGTTCAACTCCACCCGGATCATCAATATGCAGAGTGTGGAGATTACCAGTCCGAAATCCCTTCAGTTCCTGATCTCCCACCATTTTGGCTATTTCTGGAATAAGGACCTGGGTACGGTGGGCGACAACAACCGGTTCAAACAGAATTTGGCGCACTTGTTCGGTCTGAATGCCGGTATCGCACAGACCTACCTGAGCTTCGACTATTCTCCTACTAAATATGCCAATGTGGGGATCGCCGCCACCGGTCGTGCGGTGTTCGAAGGTTGGGCCAAGTTCCGGATCCTTCGTCAGCAGACAGGAAAGGGAGGTATCCCCCTCTCCGTTGGCTGGTATTCGGTGGCCAATGTCTATACCGGTCAAAAGGAGCTCAATGAATTCGTTGATAACCGCTGGTCTTTTGTTCATCAACTCTTGCTCGCACGCAAGTTCTCCGACAAGTTCTCGCTGCAGCTGATGCCCACCCTCATTCATTTCAATGTCGTTCCTTATGGGATCAACAACAGCAATTGGGTCGGCTCCATCGGTATGGGCGCCAAGTACAAGGCCAAGCCGAAGCTGAACATTACCATGGAATACGCCCGGCAACTCAATATGTACAAGAATCTGATCACCAAGAATGGGGCGATCATCAGCTACACGCCCGACATGTTGAGTGCCGGGATCGAGATCAATACCGGCGGCCACCTCTTCCAGTTCTACATAGGCAATACCCTGAGCGCGACCAATGTGGACCAATTGGCGCGGAACAACAGTTATATTAAGGATGGGAAGTTCGCAATGGGCTTTACCATCAACCGAAGTTTGAGTCTTCAGAAGTGATCCCTACCCCTCTGTGACAGCAGCGGCCGGACCTGGGTCCGGCCGCTTTTTTTCCTGCTTGAAAACATACCATGCAATCGCTGCGCTGGCCACCATCAGCAGGGCCCCGAGCAGAAAGGGCATACCCGGGAAATGGAACGGAGCCCGGGAAGCGGTGAAGTATTCGAAGAGGTTGTTCATGATCTGCGGACCTACGATCGTCGTGAGGCTCATCAAACTGGTGAGCGCTCCCTGCAATTCACCCTGCTTGTTGCCCGGAACGTGCGCAGCCATCACCGCCTGCAGGGCCGGTCCGGCGATACCGCCCATACAATACGGTACCAGGAACAGGAACATCATCCAGCCCTGAGCCGCGATCGCGAACAGAGATAATCCCAAGGCATAGAGCAGAAGACCTCCGTAAATGCTCCGCTCATTTCCCAGAACAGGGTTCACGACCCGGGTCAATCCGGCTTGAACACCGGCCACCAGCAGTCCCACCACGGCAAGTGAAAGCCCGACAAGGGTCTCCGTCC
>JBJOMF010000159.1:0-3063 GCA_046052505.1 Bacteroidota bacterium
GGAGGCGAATGTGTATACGAAGGGGGTACTCAGCCGGAAGATGGATCCGGAGGCCTTTTATCACCTCCGCCGGTTGCGGCAGGTTCAATTCGCTCATACGGAGCGCATCGGTCGGTTTTCCTTTCTCAGTATATATGCACCTTTCCGTGATGAGCGGCGGCAGGTTTATGCCTATGTAAATATTCCGTATTTCACCTCACGGCCGGAATTGGAGCAGGAGATCTCCAATTTCCTGGTTACGCTTATCAATCTGAATGCCTTCATCTTTCTGGTGGCCGGGTTGATCGCGCTGCTGGTTACCAACCGCATCGTCCGTTCCTTCGCACTCATCAGCGCCAAGATGAAAGAGGTCAGTCTGGGCGGGCTGAATGAGCCCATCGCCTGGAATCGGGAGGATGAGATCGGCGCCTTGGTGACGGAGTACAATAAGATGGTGGCCAAGCTGGCCGAGCGTGCGGAGGCGCTGGCGCGAAGTGAGCGTGAAGCGGCCTGGCGGGAAATGGCACGTCAGGTGGCGCATGAGATCAAAAATCCCCTTACCCCTATGAAGCTTAGTATCCAGTATTTGCAAAAGGCCATCGATACCAATCAGCCCGATGTTCCGGCGCTCTCGGCCCGTGTGGCCCGGACCCTGGTTGAACAGATCGATCATCTAGCCCGTATTGCGGCTGATTTTTCCCAGTTCGCCCATATCGGTCAGACCGATCCCGTCCGGTTCGATCTGCATGAGGTGCTTGGTTCCCTCCAGGAATTGTACCGGGCCGACAGCCGCGTATCCATCCGGTGGGACCCTGTAGCGGGACCGGTGCCTGTTTGGGCGGACCGGACCCAACTGAACAGGCTCTTCGCCAATTTGCTGTCCAATGCTGTGCAGGCCCAGCGGTCCGGCCTGCCCTGTGAAATCATCATCAGCGAGGAGCGACGTGGTGATCGGATACAGGTACGGGTCCGAGATAATGGGGTGGGCATACCGGATACGCAACGCAACCGCATCTTCACGCCCAATTTCACCACCAAGAGTTCGGGTACGGGTCTCGGACTTGCCATGTGCAAGGGGATCGCAGAGCAGGCCGGCGGAACGATCGGGTTCGAATCAGTGCCCGGTGATGGAACCACCTTCATTGTGGAACTGCCGCTTGTCGTGTGATCGGATCGGTCAGTCTCGCTTTCCGCGCTGTACGTTCAGCCAGTTCTCAAACGCTGCCCGGGTGTATGAACTCAGGTTGTGGGACCGGGTCAGGCCCCCTTTCTGGGCTGCTAGTATGCCATAGTTCACATCCTCGAAGCCTTCGATCATATGGGCATCCGGATCGATGGAGAGCAACACCCCTTTTTCAATCGCCGTACCGATCCAGCTCCAGTCAAGATCGAGTCTTCGGGGATGGGCGTTGATCTCGATGACCACGCGGTTGGCTGCACAGGCATCGATGATACGGCGGTGATCGATCGGGTACCCGTTCCGGCTGAGGAGCAGCCGGCCGGTCGGATGTCCCAGAATGCTGGTGTACGGATTTTCGATCGCGCGCAGCAGGCGGTCCATCGCCTTTTCTTCTGTCATGCGGAGGTTGCTGTGTACTGAGGCGATCACCAGATCGAATGAGGCGAGGATCTCTCTCGGGTAATCCAGGCTGCCGTCATTGAGGATATCGCTTTCGATGCTCTTGTAGATCCGGAACGGGGCCAGTTGTGTGTTGAGCGCATCGATCTGTCGGTGCTGGGCTTGAACCCGGTCTGGCCGCAGGCCGTTCGCATAGGATGCCGTCTGTGAGTGGTCGGAGATCACGAGGTATTCATACCCCTTCTGCCTGCAGGCTTCTGCCATTTCTTCCAGGCTGTTCGTTCCATCGCTCCAATTGCTGTGGCTGTGTATGATACCGCGGATATCGGTCGGCTGAATGAGTTCGGGCAGGGTGCCGGACCGTGCTTGTTGGAGGATCGTTGCTGACTCGCGCAGGCAGGGATGGACAAAGGGTAGTCCGGCGTTCTCGAACAGCGCTGCATCGCCCGGTCCCGATCCATTTGGTACCGGGGTGGGCGGCACCTGCTCTCGGAAGGCCTTTACGAATGCAGGTGATCCGGTGGTTTCGAACAGCTTTTCTGCCATCGGGGCTTCGCCGGTGTATAGACGCAGGCGGAGGCCGTTCTTGAGACGGTAGAGCAGGCTGTCGTCTGATTCCTCCAGCAGCTCGGGCGGAGCAGCCGTTTGAAAGACCCGTTTGACGGATTCCACCGGTGCCAGCACGATGAATTCCAGTTCCTCGATCACCGGGGATTGCCGCCGCCAGGCCCCGGTCAGCCCGACTTTTCCCGGGGTGAACATCTTTTCCAGAAAACCCTGTATCTGCGGTAGGAGGGGCGCGAGTTCGGCATAGAGAAAGTGTCCCTGGCTTTGCAGGTAAAAAGCGATCGATTCGAGTACGTTCTGCTGGGTCTTGGGGCCAAAGCCTTTGTAGCGGGTGAGCCGGTTCTCATTGCAGGCGTATTGCAGCTCACCGATGGATTCGATCCCCATTTCTTTCCAGATCGTATGGATCTTCTTGGGGCCGATCCCCTTGATACGGAGCAGTTCGATCACTCCCGGCGGTGTACGGCCGATGTATTCGTCCAGTATGCCGAGTTTTCCCGTGTCCAGAAGTTCTTCCACTTTTTTTGAGAGGCTGTCTCCGATCCCGCGGATGGAGGAGATCCGCTCGCGTGGGGTATCGCGCAGGGGTGCGGGCAGTTTTTCTATGGCAAAGGCCGCCGATGCATAGTGCCGGGCACGGAAGGCATTCTCCCCGTGGATGTCCATGAGCTTGGCCAGGAGATCGAAGTGCTCGGCGATGACGGCATTGTCCATGCCATAAAATTATGGGACCGGAGGTCCCGGAAAATAAAAAAGTCCTCCGTGAGGAGGACTTTCTATTTCATTCACTCGAAGAAACTTACTTCTTCTTCTTAGCAGCTTTCTTCTTAGGAGC
Organism: Bacteroidota bacterium; assembly: GCA_046052505.1. Taxonomy (GTDB): domain Bacteria; phylum Bacteroidota; class Bacteroidia; order Chitinophagales; family Chitinophagaceae; genus JJ008. Next base: position 2,961 of record JBJOMF010000159.1, read on the forward strand.
AGCTTTTTTCTTAGCAGCTTTTTTCTTAGTAGCCATTTTTCTTGAATTTACGGTTAGTAAAAATGGGTTAACGATAGTAAAAATAATACTTATTTTATACTAC
>JBJOMF010000160.1:0-11205 GCA_046052505.1 Bacteroidota bacterium
CGCGCATCACGGCCAGAGCCTGTGCGGCAAAGGCCTCATTGAGCTCAATCAGATCGATCTGGGAGAGGGCCATACCGGTTTGCTTCAGGACCTTGGGAATAGCAGCGACCGGACCGATGCCCATGATGCGCGGATGCACCCCCGCTACGGCGGAGGCGACCAGCCGTCCGATGGGCTTCAAGCCCAGCTCTTTCATTCGGCGCTCCCCCATCACGATCACAAAAGCCGCACCGTCGGATGTCTGTGAGGAATTTCCCGCTGTCACGCAACCCCCGGTCGCAAAGGCCGGCTTCAACTTGGCAAGCGCCTCAAGGGTGGTATCTCCCCGGGGACCTTCATCGGTATCAACGGTATAACGGCGTGTCTGCTTTTTGCCACGGGCATCCAGATACACTTCCTCCACTTCGATCGGAAAGATCCCCGAACGAAAATGACCGTTCTGGATGGCTGCCAGCGCTTTCTGGTGCGACTCGAACGAGAAGCGATCTTGGTCTTCCCGGCTGATGGAATACTCCCGTGCAACGGCCTCGGCCGTCAGGCCCATGTTGAGGTAATAATCAGGCTCGTCCTTGGCAATGGCATAGGAAGGCACCGTCTTCCAACCGGCAGCCGGTACCAGGCTCATACTCTCTGTACCCCCAGCGATGATGCAGTCCGCCATCCCGGCCCGGATCTTTGCCGTCGCGATGGCGATCGTCTCCAGACCCGATGCGCAATACCGGTTCACCGTCATCCCGGGCGTATCATAACCCAATGCCCGGGCGGAAATGATACGGCCGAACTGCAAGCCCTGCTCCGCCTCGGGAACGGCATTCCCAACGATCACATCATCGACCGAAGCGGCGTCGAGTTGCGGGACGGAGGCCATCAACCCGCGGATCAGCTCCACGGCAAGGTCATCGGGTCGATAAAACCGGAAACCGCCTTTCTTGGCCTTTCCTACGGCCGTTCTGTAACCGGCGATGATGTATGCTTCCTGTGACATGGTGCGGGATCGGTCGAATTAGTTGTTTATGCAACCGATATTTCAAAGATAGGGCATCCCGTCAGACCTAAAAATTTTTTGCCGCTACGGGATTATCCGATTGCTTTGATGCAACTTCGAACCTGCAATCAGTCATCGCCGGTGCGCCTCTACCCTCTTTTACGAAAGATCCTGTTCTGCTTTCCGCCGGAGTCCGTACACTATTTTTCCATGGGAGCGCTTCGGCTGCTCTGCCGGTTGGGCGGTTCCTGGTTGTTACGCCGCGCTTTCCAGCCGCCTGATTCGGCCGGATATATGGCCCTGGGCCTTCGGTTTCCCAACCCGGTCGGTTTGGGCGCGGGATTCGATAAAAATGCCGCCTGGCTTCGCGAACTGGAAACGCTGGGATTCGGCTTTGTGGAGATAGGTACCGTGACGCCGTTGTCGCAAGCAGGAAATAAGAAACCCCGCCTGTTCCGGTTGCCGTCAGACGGTGCATTGATCAACCGGATGGGATTCAACAATGACGGGGTCGAAGCCGTGGCCGAACGGTTGAAGCGATGGCGGGAATCCCGGCGCAATAGCGACAAACCCTCCCTCATCGTGGGAGGAAACATCGGAAAGAACAAAGACACCCCGAACGAAACGGCCTGGAAGGATTATGAGCGATGTTTTGAGACCCTATACCCGTGGGTGGATTATTTCGTGGTGAATGTGAGTTCCCCGAACACGCCGGGCCTGCGGCAACTGCAGGAAAAGGAATCCCTTCGAACGATCCTGACGCGGTTGCAGTCCATCCGATCCGGGCAATCCGCTCGAAAGCCCATTTTGCTCAAGATCGCGCCCGATCTGAACCGGGACCAACTGGATGATATCATCGATCTGTCGAACGAGATCGGACTGGACGGATTGGTTGCGACCAATACCACCACCGCACGCGACGGATTAATCACCCCGTCAGAGCGGTTGCACCAGATCGGTGCCGGCGGTCTCAGCGGTCGGCCGCTGCGGACGCGAAGTACGGAACTGGTCCGTTACCTGTGCGAACGATCGGGCGGAACCCTGCCCGTGATCGCTTCCGGAGGCGTCTTCACTGCGGAAGACGCCCGGGAGAAACAGGAGGCCGGTGCAATGTTGGTCCAGGTGTGGACCGGTTTCGTATACCAGGGGCCGTCCATCGCCAAGAACATCATTGCAGGCTGGAAAAAGACACCATAAATTGTACGGATTAACATGAACGAACTATTCACGACCGACAGCATCATCAGTTTCGTCATCCTCGTCATCCTGGAGGTGGTACTGGGCATCGACAATGTCATTTTCGTCAGTATCATCCTCAACCGGCTGCGCGATGCCAAACAGCAACGACGGGCCCGCAGGATGTGGATGGTAACCGGTATCACATCCCGAAGCCTGTTGCTGCTTGGTTTGGGCTGGCTTCTGAGCCAGAAAGGGAAGGCCCTGTTCCAGATCGGCGGAAAAGGATTCGATCTCGCCAGCCTCGTGATGCTTGCCGGCGGTCTGTTCCTGCTCTATAAATCCGTTATGGAGATCCACCATAAACTGGAGGGTGAAGACCCCAACGAAACCCTACGGAACCAGAAACCGCTTTCCTTTTCCAATGCGATCGGCCAGATCTTGCTGATCGATGCCGTTTTCTCCTTCGACAGCATCATTACGGCCGGCGGGACGGCGAAGCATCTCGAGATCATGGTGGCTGCCGTGGTGATCGCCATGACCCTGATGTTCCGGTTCAGTCCCGCTATCTCTGGCTTCATCCACAAGCATCCCACCCTCAAGATGCTGGCACTGTCGTTTCTGGTGATGATCGGACTGAGCCTGATCATCGAAGGATGGGATCCCGTGGCCGCACATGACCTGCACCTGAAGAACTACATCTATTTCGGCATGGCCTTTTCCTTCATCGTGGAAATGCTGAACATGACCATGACCGGCCGGGCCAAAAAACGGCGGCGCCATGTGGTGGAGCTGAATGAACCGGTGCTCGGGGAGAAAAAAGAACCTTAACCCAAACAGAGCAGGGCGGCGGCAACCACCCCGGCCGTTTCCGTACGCAGCCGCGTGTCACCAAGGCTTACGGGCAGGAAACCCGCTTCACAAGCCGCATGAAACTCCTGGTCCGTAAAATCACCCTCCGGCCCAATGAGTATCCAGCCTTGCTGACAGGGGAGGTACGCCGACAGATGCCGCTTTTCGGCTGACGGACCACACCAGGCAATGAACCGCTGCGTAGCCTCCGGGCGAGCCAATACGGACTCGAACGTTTGGGCTTCCCGTAAGACCGGCAACCAGCATTGTTGGGATTGGAGCATCGCACTGGTACAAATCGCCTGCAGCCGCTCAAGTCGCAGCTGCTGCTTCTCGGTTCGGGCACACCGTAGCGGCACGATCTCCGAGACTCCCAATTCCGTTGCTTTTTCGAGAAACCATTCCAGGCGGGTCGAATGTTTCAGCAGGGAGATGCCGATCGTTATCCTGCGGCTGGGGGGAGGCAATAGATTCCGGTCGATTACCCGAACCCGGCAGCGCTTCTTGTCGGCACGGATGACCTCCGCCGTCAACAAACAACCCTTGCCGTCCGTGAGCTGCAGCCGGTCGCCGTTGCTCATGCGCAGCACCTGCACCGCATGGCGAGATTGCTCCTCGATCAGCTCAAGTTCCGTACCTCCCAGGTCCTGGCTATAGAAAAAAGGAAGTGACATGCCTCAACGGATTACCGCCAGTAAGATACGTTCTTTTGAAGGGCGGGCCGGCAGCCGCAGGCGCTGCCCGTTGCAATAAATCAAAATGGATTTTTTTCCGGCTGCAGGCAAGAGAAGATCGGTACCGCCCAGGAAGGGTGTTCCTGCGTATTGCTTCAACGGAGCGGCAGAGCTGCTACCGTCACCGTCATCGTAGATAAAACTGCTGATGACCGTGCGGGTAGCAGGCGTGAGGGTGGGACTGCATACCGGTACGCCGTTCACGGTCACGCTGTCACGTCCGCCCACCATGGCCCGTGTGGCGGAGTACAGTACCAGAACGGATTGGTCGGGCCGGGCAGGCAACTTTCCCAGCAAGGATGCCACCATATTACCTTGGGGAAAGCCTCGCAGGTACACCTGTGCGTCCGAGCGTGTAGGGGCCGGGTAGAAATAAGAGAGGGTACGTTGTCCCGTATCCTGTGGGACCAGTTCGATCTCATAAGGAAGACCCGGACGCAGGTTCAACGGGCCCCAGGCACCTGATTCGTCGGCGATCCCCTCCCCGACCGGCCTTCCACCCTTCCGGGACCCGGTCCGCCTGTGCAGTACATAGATGCGGATACGGGCTCCACGCAAAGGAGCATTGTCGCCCAGCTGTACCGCCTTACCCGAGAGATAGAGTGTGCTTGCGGGTACAGGTGCTGAACGGGGCTCCTTTCCCCGCAGGAACCGGTACATCGCACGAAAGCTCTCCTCGCTGGTGGCCACTTCATAATGGTCTTTATCCTTCAGGTCGATATTCAGCGCGCCGTCAACGGCTCCACCCGATGTGCCCGCCACCCGATCCCCCGCCGAATAGATGTTCAGGCAGCGATCGTTCGGGAATCCCTCGTTCGACTTCGACCATTTGCGGCTACCGATATGTATATATCGGGCCACTTTACGTGCACGCATCGTATCCATGAGCATGGAACGACACAGTGACCCGCCCGCGGAGTGTCCCACCAGGTCGACCTGTTCGGCCCCTGTACGCGCCAATACCCGATCGATGAATGCCGCCAGTTGCGCCTCGTTGGTCTTTGCAGAACCGCCTACCGAATTCCAGTCGAATACAGCGAGCCGGTCGGCACAGTGACCGGCCTGCTGAAAGCGGTGGATGGGTTCGGACCAAGTATCCCCGGAGGCCAGGAAACCATGGACGAACACGATCGGACGAAGTGTGGAGTCGCATTGGGCACAGGCCGGCCGACCGGCGACCGCGACAAGAAGAAATGCGAAAATCACTTTCATGGCATAGAAACTAAAAATCCGGGCACCGGCCCGGACGGAATGAAGTGACAGACCGTTATTCATCAGAAAGGCGTTTCCTCGTCATCGGGCAGATCGTTCATCCGGCTTCCGGTCTGGATGAAAACCCGTGCACCGCCGTCCCCGTCCGTATCGTTGACAGGCTTCCAGTTACCGGAAAGTCCGGCACCGAATCCAGCGGCGCCGTCATCCTCTGTGAATTTTTGGATGTGCAGGAGGGCGCGGAGTTTGATATTCTCCAGCGAACCATTCCGGTGCTTGGCGATCTTCAGGATGGTCTCGCCCCGGGTGGTCTCGCCCAATTCGTTTTGGGTGATGTCGTGGTACTCGGGACGGTAGAGGAACATGACCAGGTCCGCATCCTGTTCGATGGCACCGGATTCCCGCAGGTCACTGAGCTGCGGCATCTTGTTCCCATCTTTACCGGCGCTGCGGGTTTCGACCGCGCGGCTCAGCTGCGAGAGCGCTACGATGGGCACGTTGAGTTCCTTGGCAAGGGCCTTGAGGTTTCGGGAGATATTACTGATCTCCTGCTCCCGGTTGGTATTCCGGTTCTCACCGGTACCACTCATCAATTGCAGGTAGTCGATGACGATCAGACCGATATCGTGTTTGTTCTTCAGGCGGCGGCATTTTGCACGGAGCTCGAAGATGTTCAGGGCCGGGGTGTCATCGATGAACAGCGGGGCCTTAGAGAGCTTCTGGATCCCGCGGGCATAGAGCTGCTTCATTTCATGCTCCTCCAGCTTGCCACGGGCGATCTTCTCGAGAAGGATCTCGCTTTCGGCAGCGAGGATCCGCTGTACCAGCTGCCCGGCACTCATTTCCAGAGAGAACAGGGCGACCGGAACGGGCTTTGCCGGATGGAGGGCCGCATTTCGGGCCAGATTCAGGGCAAAGGCCGTTTTACCTACGGCAGGTCGGGCCGCCAATATGATGAGATCGGTATTCTGCCAGCCATAAGTGACCCGGTCAAGGGAGGGGAACCCACTGGTGACGCCGGTCAGGTCCTCATTTTTATTTCGGAGGTCCTCGATCCGCTGGATGGTCTTGATCAGCACCGAATCGACCGTATCAAAGTTCTTGCGAAGGTGATTGTTGGTGATCTCGAAGAGCTTGCTTTCGGCATCATCGAGCAGGTCGAACACATCAGTGGAATCCTCGTAGGCATCCCCGATGATCTCTCCACTGATTCGGATCAGTTCGCGCTGGATGAATTTCTGCAGGATGATCCGGGCGTGCGCCTCGATGTGGGCGGAGGAGACCACGGCATTGGTGAGCTTGGTGACGTAAAAAGCACCCCCGACGAGGTCCAGCTCTTCGCGGAACCGGAGCTCCTCGGCCACGGTCAGAATATCGATCGGCTGGCTCTTGGTGCTCAGTCCCTGCATGGCACTGAAGATCCGCTGATGGGCCTCCACATAGAAACATTCGGGCTTGAGGATCTCCACCACCGTATCGAAGGCGTTTTTCTCAAGCATGATCGCTCCAAGAACGGCCTCTTCCAGGTCTTTCGCCTGAGGCGGGACCTTCCCGAAGACCATATTGCCAAGTTCCGGGGATGTTTTACGGCGTTGCCGGGTGGTACGGTCCTTATTAAAATTACTCAGGTCCATCTTTCTGCTCCTCCTGCATCTCCTGTGTCCGGTATCCGTTGTTTCGACCTCCGTCAACCAGTACCTGCGTCACATGAAGAAACGGTCAATTAATTGTTATCGCAATGTTTCGAACGGTCGGACAGCGAAAATAACGGCTGGAGCACATTCCGCATTTAAAACGCAGCGATTTTTCTTTTCGCACCTTGTATCCACCCGTTTTTCCGGCTTATCCACACCCGGCAAAATCCTTCCCGGAAACGACCTGATACAAAGCCCTTGGTAAAGTTCCGTCACCGGTCTTTCCCTGAAAAGGATTTTTACGCAACCCGACGAAAATCAGGCACCCCGAAAGCGGCATTCGGATGCCCCCGTCTTACATTTATGATCAATTCGTAACCCAAAATCCGTACCTATGAACATCACAGCAACTCCACGACCGGTCCTGGCCCAGACCGAGTACAATTCCACCCTTTGGATCGGGCACTTGCAGCATAACGCGAACGACCGTTCGGCCGGTCAGACCTTCCATTGCCCGCTGGAGGGCACCATCGACAACATCCAGGTGTTTTCTGCCGCCGTGACCCATCCCGGCGAGGTGGAGCTCACCTTGCATGAATTTGACCATGCCAGCAAAAGCTGGGGCCCCGCCATCGGACATTCGAGGCGGAGAATGGAGCGTGACCAGACCGAACAATGGGTTCGGTTCGTACTCGACCCGGTTCCGCTTCAGAAAGACGCCAGCTACGGATTTCAGCTTCATTCCCGCAACGCGATCATCGGCATCGGCGAGGCGGTCAGCAATGCCCGGAACCCGTTCCCATACGGCTACTCCTGGAATGGGCATCACCGAACGGAGGATGAGCATTTCTTTCGTTTTTTCAGCATGACCTTTAAGTTGGAGATGTGTGCCTGATGAAAGGCCTCCCATAAGCTGACCGGGCAGGAAAAAACGGGTGTGATCCCGAAAAAAAGCACTCCCTATCCCCGAGCGGCCAGGAATGATTGTACGAGCTTACCGGTTAAACCCGGAGTCATGCCATTGTTCGACTTTCACCTGCACCCGTCGCTCAAAGCCCAATTCGCCGACCCATCCCGAAAGCCCGCTCCCTGGGAGGATCTGCATCTGCGCTTCCGCAACCCGGACCTGATGCTTCGACTGCTCCGCTGTCAGGGGATCAACGAGGTGATCGATTCGCAGGCCAGCATGACACAAGTTGCCAGGGCCGGCATGAACCTGGTCGCCATCACTCTGCATCCGCCGGAAGCCGCCATGATGAGGGACCCGCTGATCCAAAAGATCGCTGCGGAGGCACAGACCCCGTTCATTCACCCCAAGCAAGTAGCCCGGATCGCTGGCGGCGATGCCTGTTTCGAACTGCTCAACGAGGAACTGGCCCACCTGCTGGAATACCGTGAAGGCAATGGCTACCGCCTGAAACTCATCCGGAGCATGGACGAATACGATGCCGGTGATACCCGTACCATACATGCGGTACTGAACATCGAAGGGGCCCATGCCTTTGAAGGGATCCGTACCGGCCGGAACAGCGAGGAGCGCTGGCGAACCTATTGGGAGAATTTCACGGAATTCACAACCGCCCGCGGGGTCCGCATTTTCGCCATGAACATCGCCCACCTGGAGCCCAATGAATGCTGCAACCACGCCTTTGGCATCCAGGTGTTCCGACCCGAGCCCTTCTATCCCACAGGGTGCGGGATCACGCCGATGGGAGTTCGGCTGCTACACCAGATGCGGGACCAGGGAATCCTCTGCGATATCAAACATACCAGCCTGCTGGCCCGCCAGCAGCTATACGCCCTGGGCCTGCATGGCGACGGCTGGCCGCTGGTCTGCACGCATGCCGGGCTGACCGGTATCCATTCCAACGAACGGACCCGATACATACGCAGCCAAACCAAGCTGAAAAAGGACTTCCTGCACCTGCGACATTCCAAACCAGCCGGATACCTGGAAGGAACATCATTCAATGCATCGAGCATCAACCTCTACGATGACGATGTGGCGGAGGTGGTCCTTTCGGGAGGACTGATCGGGTTGTCTTTGGACCAGCGGATCCTGGGCACCCCTGAGCAGACACAGCTTTCAGGGTCATATACCGATGAACTTTACGATGAGGAGGTGATCAGCCCTGAAGAGCGGGATTTCTTCCTGACAGGAACCGGAAGATACGCGGGGCCGGAAGCTGTTTCATCCTGGCAGCACATTTCCACGCGTGACAGGCAGGAGCCAAGGTACTTCCATGCCCGGCATTTCCTGAACCAGGTGTTTCATCTCTTCCGCATCGCGGACCGATATAGCATCCCGTGCGAACGGATGGCACAACAAATCTGTATCGGCTCCGACTTCGACGGCTTGATCGATCCGCTGAACGCCTGCAGGACCGTTCTGGAGCTGCCGGCATTCAGGAACGATCTGCTCAACGAGTTCGTGTCGTGGGAACGTGCCTATACGGCAGCGACGGGTCAATCGATCAGTACATCCATTCCGCCGGACGAACTCCTGGAAAATATCTTTTATGCAAACGGAGTCCGATTCATGCGTGCCTGGTATACGTGAAGCACACGCCGGATTCTGTCAACGCGCCAGTAATTCCCGCGCATTTTCCAGAGCGGCGGGCGTAGGCTGCTCGCCGCTGAGCATGCGGGCAATGGCCGAAACCCGATCCTCGGCCTCCAGCTGCCGGATCCTTGTTCGTACCCGACCCTGAACCGTCTCCTTGAAAACGTGCCAATGTGTATCGGCCTGACCGGCGACCTGTGGTTGATGGGTGATGCAGATAACCTGTCGCAACGAGGCAAGTTCCCGAAGGATCCGGCCGACCTGACGGGCCGCCTCGCCGGAAATACCGGTATCGATCTCGTCGAATAGCAGTGTAGGGATGTTCAGTGAGGAGGCGACCAACGACTTGATACAGAGCATGAGCCGGCTTCGCTCCCCGCCACTGGCCACCTTGCGCAACGGGGCGAATACGGGATCGCGGGCCGGATCATCCGGTGGCATATTGGCATTGAAAAGGAATTCCACTGTATCGGAGCCCGAAGCCTGCAACGGCTGACCCGTTTGCAACAGCACCTTTAACCGCGCATTGGGCATTCCGACCTGGGCAAGCAATCCATTGACCCGCTCTTCCAGGGGGCGGACCTGATTTTTCCGACCGACTCCGATCGCATCGGCCAGCTCCCGAGCTGCTTGCTGCAGCCGGTTCTCCTCTTTTTCCAAAGCGTCCATACGCTCACGATCGTCCACCCCCCGCCGAAGCTTTTCATCCAGTGACCGGTGAATCCGTATCAGGCCCTCCGTATCGTTTACTCCGTGCTTCTTGCATAGCCGGTAGCCGAGAGACAGGCGTTCGTGCAACAGCCCGAGCCGTTGCGGATCGGACTGGAAGACATGACCGAGTCGTTCGAGGTCGGCGGCCACTTCCTTCAATTCGATTCGGGCTGAATCGAGCCGATCAAGCAGCTCCGGAATGGACGTGTGATAGGAAGTGATCCCCGCAAGTTTACCGGTGAACTGTTTGAGCTGCTGTACGATGGGTGCCTCGCCATCCTCGAGCCCGGTGATGACATCCTGCAAGGCCTGCAGGATACTGCCGGCATTCTCAAGTCGTTTGATCTCCGCCGCCGCTTCCTCCAGTTCGCCGGCACGAAAACCGGCTTCGTCCAGTTCACGAAACTGAAACCGGAGAAGTTCCGATTCCCGGTCCCAGCGCTCCCGGGCCTCCCGCAACAGGGAAAGTTGTTCGCGACATTCGGACCAGCCTTCGTAAGCGGATCGGTAGGAAGCGAGGAGCGGCCCATGGCCCGCCAGCGCGTCCAGCACATCCCGCTGAAAATCGGATTGAACAAGGTCTTGCGTATCAAACTGCTGGTGCAGGTCTACCAGCAAGGAACCAAGCGCCTGAAGCTGGGTAAGGTTCGCCGGAGTATCATTGATGAAAGCCCGGCTCTTCCCTCCGGTGGCGACCTCACGGCGGATGATCACCTCGGTATCGGACTCCAACTCATTCCCGGCCAGGAATCGCCGGACGGCCGGGTCATCGGCTGCATCGAAAACCCCCTCGATCACGCACTTGCCGGAGCCGCTCGGGTCCAGCACAGCGGCATCGGCCCGTTCACCCAGGATCAGACCCAGGGCGCCCATCAGGATCGACTTGCCCGCACCCGTCTCACCGGTAATGGCATGGAACCCCCCTGTAAAGCGGATGTCGAGCGCATCGATGATCACATAGTTTCGTATGGAAAGGCGCTGCAACATGAGCCCTGAAAATTAGGGATTCAGGGTTGAACCCGCATGGGATTTTGCGGGCGAAACAAAAAAAACCACCGCGGGGCGGTGGTGATTCGTTTCGGAAGGAGGGTCACTTTATCGTGACGCTCGCATTAAGCTCCTCATCGACCAGGATACGGCCGCAGTTTTCGCAGATCATGATCTTTTTGTGTTGCCGGATCTCACTTTGCTTCTGAGGAGGAATGGCATTGAAACACCCCCCGCAGGCATCGCGCTCCACCGGTACCACGGCCAGGCCATTGCGGTAGCTCTTTCGGATCTTTTCATAGCTGGCCAGCAATCGCTCTTCCACGTGCCCCCGGGCCTCGGCGGCCTGCT
>JBJOMF010000161.1:0-10910 GCA_046052505.1 Bacteroidota bacterium
ATTCCGATCAGATACGGGCGCAACAGGTCGTTAAGACCATCTTTATTCGGCGTGAAGGCTGAAGGAAGATAATAACCCGGTTTTTTCAAGACCCGTACCTGCTGGGTATCGGTCGTCACACAGGTATGGATATCACTGATATCGATATAATAAAGCATGTCATCGCCATTGGCGAAGAATTCGGTGAACCGCGTATTGGTGCTGCTGAGGTGAAGGGACGGGCGCCAGCGATAGCTGTTCCCGATCGTATCACGTGCCTTCAGGAATTGCGAGCTGCGCTGAGGTACCGTGATCTCCCTATAACGGGCCCCCGGCTCCTGCTCGTTGACCTGTACGGTCCGCACCACTGTCTGCGTATCATTCTCACAACCCAAGGCGGCCAGCTTCAGGGTAACGGTACGCTGGCCGGGAGGCGCAGTATAGACGACCGGGAGCGGATTACGAAGGGCCGACAGCGGCCCGCCATTATTGAAATCCCAGAGATAGGTCACACGGGGAGAGCCATTTTCCTGGCTCCTGTTGGTGAACGTCACAGGTCGGGTCGTACAGATGGAGTCCCAGGTGAAATTGGGGATTCCGTTCGGCAATACATGTACTGTTTGTTCGGTACTGTCCTTACAGCCAAACTGCGTAGTGGTGATCAGCCGCACCCGGTAGCTGCCGGTACGGGCGAACCGTTTCACGGGGTCCGTGGCAGGATCGGTGGTCCCGTCGCTGAAGCGCCAGAGATAGCTCATGGATGCATTGTCGGGCGCCACAGATCCGTTCGTGAACGTAAAGGAGTTTCGGGTAACGCAGCCGGTATCGTTGTCTGGCGTAAAGGACACGTTGGGCAGGGCATGCTGAAAAACCGGAATAGCCCGCGTTGTATCCAGGCAGCCTCCTTGTCCGACCCGTGCCCAGAACGATCCACTGGCTGCGGGGCGATAGGTGGCGCCTATAGCACCAGCGATCGGTCCGGTACTTACTTCATACCATTGTACCGAACTGGAACCGGGGTTGACCGAAAGGGTCGGACCGGTCTCATTCTCGCAGAAATCAGGAAGTCCGTTCAGATTGATAGTGGTATCGACCCGGTATGTAGAAACGATGACCGTATCCTTGGAACTGCAGCCGCTCAGGCGGTCGGTGGTCGTGACGATGAACTCTGTGGGGTTGCCGGTAGCGGGCAGTGCGATGGGATCGGAGATCGACGGATTGCTGACCTCGCCGGCAGGTACCCAGGCGTAGGTGTAGCCGGAAACGGGTGGGCCGCCGATCTGAGCCGTTCCCCCTCTGCAGAGGGTTATATCGGGACCGGCGACGGATACCGGAGGGCTGGTAACCTCCACGGTAGCATAAAGAGTATCGCGGCATCCGAAGCCGGGAAAGGGCTCCACCACAACAGGGAATACGGTACCAACGGGTGGCGGTGGAAACAGAGGCAGGGTTTGGTTGGTAGAAAGTATGGTAGTGAATGTGGGATCCGAATACCAGGTATAGGCCTGAAAACCGAAGGGAGCCGTTAGGGTGATCCCCGGAGCGCCCGGACAAATGATATTTCCCGTGATGGCACCGTTGCAGTAAGAGTTGACGTCCACATAGGCATATCCGAAATGTCCCTGACGGGTACACTCCGTAGTTATGAATTCCAGCTCGAGTGTCCGGCCTGCATAGCTGGACAGATTGAGCGTGATGGGCGTCCAGTCCTTGTACTGCACTGATGGATCGACCGCGGATGGACGGAATCCCGGCAAGGAGGATGATGCCGTGAAATCAAAAGTGACGCAGGGAATTGTATTGCCGGAACTCATATCACGAATACGTGCCCGGAATCGGGGCTGTTCCTCCGGCGCATGGCCCGGATTTTGCAACACGATGGCATAGTAAAAGAAGATGGAGAAATTAGTGGAAGAGGACGGGATGGTGAACGAATAGGTGACGCCCGCAGCTTCACGGCCCACACCTCCGTTACCCGTTGCCGTTTCATTGCCCAGTTTCACGCTGTAACCGCTTCCGTTCGGACAGAGGGTAGGAAATCCTCCGTAAGGATCGGTACCAGAATTCGCAGCGGATATGATATTATGCAAGGTAGGCTGCGGACCAGAGCTGGTCCAGGAGATCGTGTTGATACCGCCCGATACCGACACGAGACCACCGCGACAACTCCAGTTGCTGAAATCACCCTGCTCAAAGTCCAGGTTCGGCGGACAGAGTCCGGGCTGTGCCTGTCCGGTCCCGAAGAACAGAACGGAACCCAGCAGCACCAGCAAGCATTTGTTTACGGATCCAGCCATGAGTTGGGTCGTCAAACTTAAACCAATTTTTCGGTTTTACCAGCAGCATCGACGGCCAAGGTACCGCCAAACTGCCGCACGGTTCATTGACAAAAACATCGTTTCTTTGCGCCACGATCGCCTGTGAATTTCCGTCAACTTAAAACCGACGTACTACCATGAGCTACATTGCTGAGATCTTTGCACGCCAGATCCTGGATTCCCGGGGCAATCCGACCGTTGAGGTGGATGTACTGACCGACGAAGGGGCCCTGGGCAGGGCGGCCGTACCCAGCGGAGCCAGCACCGGCGTGCACGAAGCCGTTGAATTGCGTGACGGCGACAAGCGCGCCTACCTGGGAAAAGGGGTACTCAAAGCGGTCAAAAACGTTAATGCCACCATCGCTCCCGCCTTATTGGGCCAAGATGTGGCCGATCAAACCGGCATCGATGCCCTGATGCTGCAGCTTGACGGAACCCCGAATAAAGGAAAGTTAGGCGCGAACGCCTTGCTGGCCGTAAGCATGGCCGTGTCAAAGGCGGCGGCCGAGGAAGCCGGGCTCCCGTTATTCAGGTATATAGGCGGCACCAATGCCAAGACCCTTCCGATCCCGATGATGAACATTCTCAATGGCGGGGCCCATGCCGATAACAAGATCGATTTTCAGGAATTCATGGTAATGCCGGTAGGCGCTACCACATTCAGTGAGGGGCTGCGGTGGGGGGTCGAGATCTTTCACGCGCTGAAATCAGTTCTCAAGAAAAAGGGATACAGCACCAATGTAGGCGATGAGGGCGGCTTCGCCCCCAATATCCAGAGCAATGACGAGGCGATCGAGACGGTACTGGATGCCATCGTCGCCGCAGGATACAAACCCGGCAGCCAGATCGCCATCGCCATGGATGCGGCGAACAGCGAACTTTGGAATGCCAAGAAGAAAAAATATGTTTTTCATAAGAGCAGCGGCAAGGAAATGAGCAGCGACCAGTTGGTAAAATTCTGGGAAGGGTGGGTAAAGAACTATCCGATCGTTTCGATCGAGGATGGCATGGCCGAGGACGACTGGACAGGTTGGGCCGCGCTGACACGGGCTGTAGGAAGCAACTGTCAATTGGTGGGCGACGATCTGTTCGTGACCAATGTAACACGGGTTCAACAGGGCATTGACAACGGGATCGCGAACGGACTGCTGGTGAAAGTAAATCAGATCGGCACCGTAACTGAAACAATCAATGCTGTCACGCTGGCACAGCACAACGGATACAATACGATCATGAGCCATCGAAGCGGAGAGACCGAAGATACCACCATCGCCGACCTGGCCGTGGCCCTGAACTGCGGTCAGATCAAAACGGGCAGCGCCTCTCGTACGGACCGGATGGCCAAATACAATCAACTCCTCCGGATCGAAGAAATCCTGGGCCAGTCCGCCTTTTATCCCAACGGATCGATTAAATTTGGAAAATAGCATGGCCATACCCGCCGATACCGTTGATACGCTTACTATGGATCCGAATCAGGAACAGCATAGCAACCCCAGACCGCTGCTGACGAGAGGCTTGGGCAAACTCCCCCGCTGGGTAAAGAACAAATACCTGCTCAGTTTCACCGTCTTTACCGCCATCCTGCTTTTTTTGGATAAAAACGACCTTTTCACCCAAGTTGACCGAACCCGGGAACTACGGGATCTTCGAAAGAGCAAGGCCTTTTACAGTTCCCAAATAGAGGCCGAACGAAAAGAGTCTGAGGCACTTAAACATCAGCCCGCCACCCTGGAAAAGTACGCCCGGGAAAAGTATCTGATGAAACGGGACAACGAGGAACTGTTTCTCGTTCCAGAGGACCCCAAGCCGCAAAAGAATTGACCTCCTCCGCACAATAAGCCGTCCGAACACCCGTTTTTATAGGCAGATGACGAGGCCCCATGCCTCCGAATTCGGACACTTAAAGGCTTTCCATGGCAAATTTTACCCCCGAAGACCTCTTACGCTTCCTCTACAAGGAAACTTCCGCCGAAGAGACCGAATGCATACAGGAGGCACTGGAAAAAGACTGGACCCTGCGCGAAAAGATGCAGGTGCTGAAAGCATCCATGGACCGGCTCGACAAACTCGTCGTATCCCCGCGTACCGAGTTGGTTCTGGATGTACTGAAACGGGCACGCGAGCTGTCATCACAGACCGTATCCTGAACACCCCCTCAGGTCCAACATGTTTCCCGGCATCCGCCGGTTTTTTTACCCCTATACATAGTCAGTATCTTGCAGCATGACCCGGGCTGAACGATATGCTGCCGTGATCGACTGGTTCGAACAGAACCTGCCCGTCGCCGAAACCGAACTGGAATTCCGCGATCCGTACGAGTTGCTCGTTGCCGTGATTCTGTCGGCACAGTGCACCGACAAGCGTGTGAATCAGACCACCCCGGCCTTATTTGCCCGCTACCCGACCGTGAATGCGCTGGCCAAGGCTCATCCGGATGAACTCTTTGCACTCATCCGAAGCATCTCGTATCCCAACAACAAGACCAGACACCTGATCGGCATGGCTCAACAAGTGCTGCGGGATTTTAACGGAACGATCCCCATGACGGTCGAAGCGCTGGTCCAACTGCCCGGCGTGGGCCGCAAGACCGCGAACGTGATCACTTCCGTGGTAGACCGGCAGCCCAATATGGCGGTCGATACCCACGTTTTTCGGGTCAGTCGACGCATCGGACTGGTCCCTTATACGGCCACCACGCCGTTGGCCGTGGAAAAACACCTGGTGAAGCACTTTCCCAAATACCTGGTGCACAAGGCCCATCACTGGCTGATCCTCCACGGCCGCTACACCTGTCTGGCCCGGTCGCCCAAATGCAGCGCCTGTGGCCTGCGAACCTGTTGCCGGTCAGGGAATAAATTCAGCGACAGGCAAGGCTGAGCCCACCTGAGCCTGCCAAAAACCAGGCTGACCCATCGTAATTTTTATACTTTTACGGAGCACATATGAATCCGGCAGGTATCCATACGAACGAAGATGTGACCTTCAACAGTTACCTTTCCTTCCGCCCTCTCGTCGAAGCCCTCCGCAGGAATATCGAGGAGGGGAATCCCGGGATGCAAAAACTGTATGGGCAGGTCCTTCGCGAGATCGAGTCCCATCCGGCGCTGTTGGAAACGATCACTGAAATGGCCGACCTGCGAGGCCATACCGAGTTGATCGAAGAGCTGCTTTCGGCCATCTTCCCTCCTACCACTACCAACTTCATGTACGGGATCGCCCTGCCCTTTCGGGAGGAGGCCGTGTATGTTTCTCCTGTATTCCGCGAAAACCTGCTGAAACCCGGCACCAACGAGATCCTGTTGCCCGAAACGCTGGTCGGGAGCAACCTGACGGGCGAACTGGTAACGGCCGCTTACGGCGTCATCCTAAAAAAATTCATGGGTGTAGCGGCTCCCGATACGTACCGGCTGACCTACCCTTATACCGACCCGGGTACCGGACTGACCCGGTACATGGAACTGCGCATCGACACCCGTTTCATCGATGTGCGACCAATCAAGGGAATACCCAAGATGCCCGCCAGTCTGGTAGACCCCCATGCCAATCGGCTGCTGAAACCGGAGGAGATACGGCCATTGGTGCCTCTGGACCAGTTCGTTTTTGAAGGTTTGATGGTACTTCGGCTCAACGATGTGACCGGCACCGCGGTGATCACGGAGATCAAGAACCGGCTGCTGGACCTCGATACACTCTCGGACACGGCCGTGTACAGCGAACTGGAGGCATTTGTCCAAAGTCTGATCGGACTGCGCGACCTGAACATCGGGATCACCCCGTTCTTCCGGATCAACAAACATTACGTATACTCGGAGATCCACAATACCAACAGCATCCTCTTCCGACACTTCCAAGGCCATGCCGACAAGGATGAGATCAGCGACTACTGCAAGGTACTGTTCCGCGACAACGACCAACCACTACTTTTCGAGACCCTGCAGGAACAGAACCTGAATGACATCCATTGCCTGCAATATTATTATCGCGAGGGGGCCCGAAGCGTATTGATCTGTCCGTTGAAACAGGGAACAGAACTCATCGGTCTGCTGGAGATCGTATCACCCATCGCAGGCGAGCTCAAGCCCGGCCATATCAACAAGATCGAATCGGTGATCCCGCTGTTCACGCTCGGACTGGAGAAGAGCCTTGACCAGCTGAACTACGAAGTCGACAAGATCATAAAAAAGAAGTTCACCGCCGTACAACCCGCCGTGGAGTGGAAGTTTACGGAAGTGGCCCTTGACTACCTGGGGAACCTCACGCGGAAGGGGTATGGCCACATCAACCGGATCGCATTTTCGGAGGTATGGCCGCTGTATGCAGCCATCGATATCCGGAACTCATCGATCGAACGTTCGGAATCGATCCGGAAAGATATCGTGGAGCAACTGGAACTGGCCCGCACCATCACCCGAAAAGCGCAGGAACGGATCAACTTCCCCCTGCTACCTGAGATCGATTTCAAGATCGGGAAGCACCTTCTGGCGGCATCCGACGGCCTTCAATCGGAGGAGGAATTGCTGATCCAGGAGTTTCTCAAAGAACAGGTGATGTCGGTCTTTCATCATCTCCACCATGCAGAACCGGCGCTGAAGAACGATCTCGAACATTATTTCTCCATGCTGGACCCGTTGGTCGGCATGCTGTATCACCACCGGCGGGATTATGAGGAGAGTGTCACCCGGATCAACGACTCCCTGGCGCGGTTCATCGACAAGGAGCAGCTGGCAGCCCAGAAAGTATACCCGCACTATTTCGAACGGTTCGTTACGGACGGGCTCGAGTACAATATTTATATGGGTCAGTCGATCACACCAAGAAAAAAATTCGACCTCATCTACCTGCATAACCTGAAGATGTGGCAGCTCACCGTCATGGCCAAAGCGGCCCGGATGACCCATCAGTTGCTGTCGGAACTCAAGCGTCCCCTTCGAACCACGCAACTTATTTTATCGCACAGCCAGCAGCTATCGGTACTATTCCGTACAGAGGAGCGAAAATTCGATGTGGACGGGGCCTACAACGTACGCTATGAGATCGTGAAAAAGCGGATCGACAAAGCACACATCCGTGATACGAATGAGCGACTCACGCAACCTGGTAAGATCGCCATCGTCTACTCACAGGCAGCGGATGCCACTGAATACACCGAATACATCGAATTTCTTCAGAGCCAGGGGCTCATCAAGCCCGGTATCGAGCATCTTGAACTCGAGGATATGCAGGGTGTATCCGGAATGAAAGCCCTGCGCGTGGATGTAAACCTCGACGATCCCCTCGTTGCGGCCTCCGTCCATCTCGTTCCATAACGCCCGATTCACCTGTAAAAGAAAAAGGCCGGTCCATGGGAACCGGCCTCGAAAAAGGTACTTGCTGCATCAGAACCGCCAGGATATACCGGCCAGGATAATGCGGTCCTCGCTCGAGACGCCCATACCCACATTGAGCACGAAACGGCGCAGGGGGGAGAACCAGATACCACCGCCGTAGCCGGTCTTGAGTTTTTCGTTGGTGCTGGGAGTCGGATCGTCCTTCCACCAGACCCGGCCGGCATCTACGAAGGCGAACATACCGAAGGAGGCCGGGAACAGATAGGTTTTCAGGTTGGCCCATTTCCAACGGAGTTCCGTCTGGTTGAAGAATTTGGCATTGCCCGCAAAGCGTTCCCGGCGGTACCCGCGCAGTTCTTCATTGCTGCCGAGATACTGTGCCTGATAAAATTCGAAACCGTCTCCCATGGTCGCTCCGTAACCGGTGCGGTTGGCCAAGACCAGCCAGTCCTTCGCCAGTGCGGCATGAAATGTGAAGTCGGTATTGAATTGGGTAACACTGTTGTAGCTTTTTGAATTCATGCCGGACAGATACCGGAGCGAATTATTCCAGAGGATCCCCCGAGTCGGCAGGACGGCATTGTCGCGGGTATCAAGCTGGAACAGCAGCCGGAATCCCAGATAGGACTGCCGGTCGTTGATCGACGAAGTGATCTCGGCGGGAGGCGTAACCTCGATATTGCGCTTTATATTGAACTGATCGGTGGAATCATAGTGAAAGAACTGGAAGGTGGGGCCGGCCCAAAGGGTCAGCTTGGGTGAGAACCGGTGCCGAAGAAGGAGGGAGATATCACCCAGGTCATACCGAACCCGGTAATACCGGAATTGCCCTTCCTTGCTCTTCTCGTATTTGGAATCATTGCCATAACCGAAAAAATTGGTGGTGTAATTATTCGGGCCCCGGTAATCCACTTCGGTGGTGAGGTCTGTATTCCGGCCGAAAACGCCGATAAACTCATTGTTGTAGGTGATCCGCATGGCACGCGTGGAGAAGGCGAATAACCCCTTGAATTGATGCAGGGATTTGTACGGAGACTTTCTGAACCCGTGGCGAACGTACTTGAAAGTAGGGCCCAGGAACAGTCCATCATCAGGGGTGAACCCCAGGGTCGCGAAAAAGGACTGGCTTGGATAGTGATAATAGAGTCGGTCGAACCTATTGATCAGGGTGTCGTTCTTCATTTTATTTCGGAACGGACCAGCCAGCTGGTTGTTGCCGTCCGTCCGGTCATAGACCAGCACGCTGTTGTCATTGGAGCCGTTCTCGAACTGATCGGCACCATCACCACCGATGAGACGCACTTTGATTTTATCGGTGGCGCCCTTGACGACAAACTTATCCTCACCGCCGAAACCGTAAATGCGGATTTCCTTGGTAACCAATTGATCGAACTTGCGTTCATACATCTTGGTGCTCATTGCGCCCTCCTTGGTCACCTTGAACACTTCGACCAATACGGTACCATCGTCATTACGGGTGATCTGATACTGCTCCTTTTTGTCACTTCCGGTGATGCTCACGATCTCGGAGATGAACCGGTAATAGTCCATCACATCGGCAACGATATGATTGCGACGGTCTTTGAGCGTCTGCATGATCCAGGGGCCGGAGATGTTACGGATCTCCTTGGGCTGACGGGAGATGGCCTGCTCGATGACCGCATCGGTCATCTTCGAAAGGAAGCGCTCCGCTTCCTCCTTCCAAACTTCTTCACTGAGTCCGTTCAGGAAAAAGCGGTCGAGATTTCGAGCGGCGAAATTGAAACGGGCGATGCTGTTGGCCTTGGGCTTGAAGCCTTCCAGCTGTGGCACCAGTGAGCGCCCTTTGATGAATCCGGGCAAGATGCCCTGGTTGGTATAGAAGGCCTGGTCACGGTCCTTTGCGATCGGGTAATAGGTCTTCCCCTTCCCATTGTCCCAGGCACCCCAGTTCCATTGGTCTTCGTGGCGGTCCAGGTCCATGACGAACATATCCAGGATCCGCACGCGCAACATGGCACGCTGGTCTACCATGTTATCATTGTCCTTGGCCAGCTTATCGGCTACCTCATCGGTGTCGTAACCCTTTTTCACGGAATCGGGGAAGCGCTCTTCGAACAGGACCAACAGGTTCTTGAAATCCTCGCGATACGGCCCCAGCGCGGGATCATCTCCAACGAATACCACACGAGGATTGCCGGACGGGATTCCTGCTGCCCGGCACAGATCGGGTATGGAAAGTGCGGCATAGGGATAGGATGCAGACACCCCGTCGGAGACGAGATCGGCAGCTGCCTCGCTTTGCAGGTTTCCGGGAAGAGTTTTGCTGGTAATATACTTTGGGATCGAACGGATCACGAAGTCACGTCCTGTGGCATCTTCCATTCGTAGGGACTTGGTCTGCTTGCCTCCGCCCCGCTTCACCGGTTTCAGTCCGCCATATTCCCGGGAGAGCTGGATAACCGGAACGGTGATGGGCGTATTCCATTCCTGGCGGTAATTCTTACCCATCCACTTTTGCCGGGAGGGGCGTGTAACAAAGCTGCCGCCCGGGGCCGTAGCCGAATCGCCCTTTATCTGGGCAGAGGCGTCCGTCATCCCAAACAAAAGGGCCATAACGATGAAAAGCGTGCATCTCATGATCGCATGTTTTGGTTATAGATTGATAAAGCGAAATAAGGGGAAAAGATACGAATTTTTAACAAATCCCTAAAGGAGGGTGAAACAAGATAGATTGTTGAAGGTCAGCCCCTAAAACAAGCATTTTTTTTATTGAAGCGATCGCGCGGCTGCAAGTTTTCAGTATCTTGACCCACTCCTTCCACTCTTCCGTACCCAACCCGGTATGGACACCGGAAAGGTTTATTTGATGAACAAGCGGTATTTCATGCTGAACCCGGTCTTGATCCGTTCCGTCGTTTCGGGGCTCCTGCTGCTGCTCGGTCTACCGGCAGTGGCACAGTCGGATACGCTTACGCGCCGGATCGTTCTGATCGGGGATGCCGGACAACTCACGAACGGCCGCCACCCCGTGGTCGATGCCGTCAAACGAGAGATCCCTCGTGATGAAAAGACGACCATCCTCTTTTTGGGCGACAATCTTTACAAGAGCGGGCTGCCTGACGAACAATATGTGAATTATGCCAAAGCGCGTGCGGTACTCGACTCGCAGGTATCCGTCGCAGATAACACACTGGCCAGGGTTTACATGATCCCCGGAAATCACGACTGGGCCAACGGGGGAAAGGATGGTTACAACGCGATCCTGCGGCAGCAACTTTATGTGGACTTCCTCGGAAAAAAG
>JBJOMF010000162.1:0-5736 GCA_046052505.1 Bacteroidota bacterium
GGCCCTCGTGGATGCGGATGTGAATTATAAGATCGCCAAGGAATTCACCGATCGCGTCAAGGACAAGGCCGTCGGCCAGAAGGTCATCAATGCCATCTCACCCGGTCAGCTGATGACCAAAATCGTGAAAGATGAGCTGGCCGAACTGATGGGCGGTGCCGAAGCGCCCTTTCATGCCAAAGGCAATCCTGCCGTGATCCTGATCGCAGGGCTTCAGGGGAGCGGTAAGACCACTTTCAGCGGCAAGCTGGCCCAATACCTGCGCACACAGAAGGCGCTCTCTCCCCTGCTGGTTGCGGCCGACATCTACCGCCCGGCAGCTATGGAGCAACTGCGGGTTCTCGGAGAACAGATCGGAGTGGACGTTCACATTGAACCGGAGAACCGGGATGCGGTGGCCATCGCCCAAAACGCAGTGAAAGAAGCCCGCAGCCGGAATAAAAATGTGGTGATCATCGATACCGCAGGCCGACTGGCCATCGATGAGGAAATGATGAATGAGGTGGCCCGGATCCGATCGGCCGTTCAACCCCAGGAGATCCTCTTTGTGGTGGACAGCATGACCGGCCAGGACGCCGTGAATACCGCGAAGGCGTTCAACGACCGACTCGACTTTACCGGTGTGGTACTGACCAAGCTCGACGGTGATACCCGCGGCGGTGCGGCCCTGTCCATCAAGTATACGGTCAACAAACCGATCAAGTTCACCAGCAGCGGTGAGAAAATGGACACCCTCGATGTGTTCTACCCCGACCGGATGGCACAGCGCATCCTGGGCATGGGGGATATTACCACCCTCGTGGAAAAAGCACAGGCCCAGTTCGACGAAGAGCAGGCCCGAAAGCTGGAGGCCAAGATCCGCAAGAACAAATTCGACTTTGCGGACTTCAAGGAACAGCTGGAGCAGATCCGTAAGATGGGCAATATGAAGGACATGCTAGGCATGATCCCCGGCCTGGGCAGCAAGGTGAAGGACCTGGATATCAATGAGGATGCCTTCCGCGGTATCGAAGCCATGATCGGGTCCATGACCCCCGCGGAACGGGCCGATCCCGACCTTATCGACAACAGCCGCAAAAAACGGATCGCCAGGGGCTGCGGAAAGGACCTGCAGGAGGTGAACAATTTCCTCAAGCAGTTCGATCAGATGCGCCAGATGATGAAGAATATGAACAAGATGAGTGCCCTGGGCCGCATGATGGGTATGAAACGCTGATCGCCAGCGATTTTCGGGCAGCCTCCTGCTGCTTGGAGATACCGATAAACGGATGTATATTTGCAGTCCGGTTTCTACCGGCCCAAACAAGTATTGTTTAACGCCTTTAAATGTCTATTTAAAATGGCAGCCAAAATCCGTCTCCAAAGACACGGGTCCAAGAAGCGACCCTTCTATTTCATCGTTGTGGCCGACTCCCGCTCCCCCCGCGATGGAAAGTTTATCCAGAAGTTAGGTACCTACAACCCCCTCACCGTTCCCGCCACCATCCAGCTCGACAGGCAGAAAGCCTTGGAATGGCTGAACAAGGGCGCCACACCCACCGATACCGTACGACGGATCCTCAGCTTCAAGGGTGTGCTCTACCTGAAGCACCTGCTCCGCGGCGTGAGCCTGGGTCTCTTCGACGAGGCCGCTGCCATGCAAAAGTTCACGACCTGGAGCGCTGAGCACGACGTGCAGGTGAAGAAGCGCCAGGAAGAGGCCTACCGTAAGAAGCGGGCCAGCCGCATGGGCCCCGGCCGCAAACCGGAACGCAAGCCCGAAAGCAACGAAAGCGCATCGGAAGGTTGAGCGATCATACAAGAATGAACCAGGTCCCGTCATCATCCGACGGGACTTTTTTATGCTAAATTGCCACCGTGACGGAATACTTTCCCATCGGACAGTTCATCGGAGCCCATGGATTGGGTGGCGAGTTGCTGCTCCGTCACCACCTGGGCAAGAAGACGTCCCTCAAAGGCCTCAAGGCGCTGTTCGTGGAAGGGCTGCCGGGTGAGTTTCTGCCTTGGTTCATCCAGACAACTCGCATCAAATCGGAGACTGAGCTTTGCCTGAAGCTCGAGGGAATCGATACCCGGGAGGCCGCGGTTCAACTGATCCGAAAAAAAGCCTGGCTCCGCGCGGCAGAATTTGAAAAATACCGGGCCAAAGCGGCCCCTTCCGGCCTACTGGGTTATCATATTCTCGACGGAGCGGAAGACCTCGGACCCATACAGGAGGTGATCGAACAACCGCACCAGGTCCTGTGCCGGATCCTGCTCCGGGAAAAGGAAGCACTGATCCCCCTAAATGAATCGACCCTGAAACGGATCGACCATAAAAAGAAACAGGTACAGGTAGCACTACCTGATGGATTGCTGGATATCTATCGCTGAACGTTGACAGCAGCCATTACCTTTACGCCATGAGCGGCCCGCTCCCATCGATCGCACATTTCGATCTGGATTCCTTTTTCGTTTCCGTTGAGATCCGGAACAATCCGGCTCTCAAGGGAAAACCCGTAGCCGTAGGCGGCTATGAGCGAGGCGTCGTCGCAGCCTGCAGCTATGAGGCCCGGAAGTTCGGTATCCATTCGGCCATGCCGATGAAACAGGCCCTGCAACGTTGTCCGGACCTGATCGTAACGCCCTCCTCCGGTGAAGCCTACAGCCGTTATTCCCGCTGGGTGACCGATATCATTGCCTCTCAAGTTCCGCTCTTTGAGAAAGCCAGTATCGATGAATTCTATGTCGACCTTACCGGCATGGATAAGTTCTTCGGAACAGCCCGGTTCGCACGCGGACTTCGGGAACGAATCATAGAGGAAACCGGACTTCCGATCTCCTGCGGCCTCTCGTCTGCCCGATTCATCAGCAAGATGGCTACAAATGCGGCCAAGCCGAATGGCTTTCTCGAGATCCCGCACGGAAAAGAGACCGCCTTTCTCTGGCCTCTGGGGATCGAAACGATCAACGGCGTTGGCAAACAGACGGAACAACTGCTGAAAGGGTATGGCTTTCATACGATCGGCGATCTGGCCCGTACGACCCCCGAACTGCTGGAACGGATCGCCGGAAAATGGGGTGAAGCCCTCTGGAATAAGGCCTGGGGCCGCGGCAGCACAACAATCTCAACCGACTGGGAGCAGAAAAGTATCAGCCATGAGAACACCTTTGAATCTGACCAGACCGACCCGTCGTTCCTGAACCGTGAACTGGTACGGCTCACGGAAAAGACGGCCCATGAGCTGCGCAGCGATGGGAAGATGGCCGGCTGCGTGACCGTTAAAATCCGGTATGCTGACTTTGAAACCACGACCCGACAGGAACGCATCGACTATACGGCGCTGGATGATGTACTTTGCAAACGGGTGAAGGAACTGTTCCGGCAAAGCTGGAAATCGGGACGGCCGGTACGCCTTCTGGGCGTACGGTTCAGTCAGCTGATCGCCACGAACCTGCAGATGGACCTCTTTGAGCGGGCCGCCGAAAAACTGAACCTTTACCGGGCAGTGGATGATATCAAGGAACG
This sequence comes from Bacteroidota bacterium, assembly GCA_046052505.1. Classification (GTDB taxonomy): domain Bacteria; phylum Bacteroidota; class Bacteroidia; order Chitinophagales; family Chitinophagaceae; genus JJ008. The sequence goes on from JBJOMF010000162.1 coordinate 3,509, forward strand.
TTTCGGGCGGTCATCGGTCACAAAGGCTACGGTACTGCGTACGGGAAACGATACAGCGCCTTGACGCGGCAGCCCCTTCTCCGTATCTTCGCCTTCCCAAAAACACCGTTTATGTCAAAAGCCTGGAACTCGTACCTGGAACAGAACAAGGACCGTTTTCTCAGTGAGATGCTGGACCTGTTGCGGATCCCTTCCGTGAGCGCAAAGAGCGAACACAAGGATGATATGATCCGATGCGCGGAAGCGGTGAAAGGAAGCCTGATCGCTGCCGGATGCGACCGGGCCGAGGTCATGCAAACAGCAGGACACCCCGTCGTTTACGGAGAGAAGATCACAGACCCCACCAAGCCGACCGTTCTCGTATATGGACACTACGATGTGCAACCGCCCGAGCCATTGGACCTCTGGCACAGCGGCCCGTTTGATCCGGTGATCAAGGACGGCAAAGTATATGCCCGCGGTTCGGCCGATGACAAGGGGCAGTTTTATATGCATGTGAAGGCACTTGAGGTCATGGCCTCCACCGGAAACCTGCCGACGAATGTGAAGTTCCTGATCGAAGGGGAAGAGGAAGTGGGTTCCCCGAACCTGGGCCCCTTCGTTGCGGCACACAAGGAACTACTGAAATGTGATGTGATCCTGATCAGCGACAGCGCCCTGCTCAGCATGGACAATCCCTCCCTCGATGTGGGCATGCGCGGCCTGAGCTATATCCAGGTGGAGGTGACCGGTGCCAACCGCGATCTGCACAGTGGCACCTATGGCGGTGCCGTGGCCAACCCCATCACCATACTGGCCAGAATGATCGCGTCCTGCCACGACGAGAACAATCACATCACAATCCCGGGATTCTATGACGATGTACTCTCGGCCACTCCGGAGGAACGGACCCTGCTCAACCGGGCGCCATTCGACGAACAAACCTACAAGGACGAACTGGGCATAGACGCACTCTGGGGCGAAAAGGGGTATACGACCTACGAGCGTACCGGGATCCGACCCACCCTGGAGGTGAACGGTATCTGGGGAGGGTACACGGGAGAAGGCGCCAAGACCGTTCTGCCCTCTAAGGCTTTTGCCAAGATCTCCGCCCGACTCGTGCCAAATCAGACATCCCATAAAATGACCGAGGTCCTTCTGAATTATTTCCGGTCGGTGGCGCCAGCGGGCGTAACAGTCAAGGCCGAACTGCACCATGGCGGTGAACCTTACCTCACACCCATAGACAGCAAGGGATACCGGGCCGCATCCCGGGCACTGGAAACAACCTTCGGCAAGACACCGATACCCGTACGCGGCGGGGGCAGCATTCCCATCTGTTCCATCCTCGAAAAGGAACTGGGCGTGAAGATCGTATTCATGGGCTTTGGCCTTGATAACGACAACCTCCACAGCCCGAACGAAAAATACAATATCGAGAACTACTTCAAGGGGATCGAGACCATCCCCTACTTCCATCAGTATTACAGCGAATGACCACCCGTCGGACCACCGCAGAAAAGGTTCGGCTCGATAAGTATCTCTGGGCCATCCGGCTCTTCAAGACCCGATCGCAGGCTGCGGACGCCTGTGAACAAGGTAAGGTGAAGCTGGAGGGGACTAGCCTCAAAGCTGCCCGCACCGTTTCCATTGGAGACATCTACGACGTCAAAACCCCGACCCGACGGTGGCGGGTCCAGGTCACCGGCCTGCTCGACCAACGAAAGGCCAGTGCCGAAGCAATGCTTTTTTTCGCCGATCTCACCCCGGAGGAAGAACGACAACGACTCACCTATCAGGCAGCAAGCTTCCAATCCGGCAAGCGACTGAGCAAGATCGGCCGACCGACCAAAAAGGAGCGACGGGACCTCGACGGCTTTTTCAGCGATGATCCATCCTGACCAAAATCAACCGTCATTTTCATCCGTATCATTGGGATCCGGCCGTAGCAGCAGTTACATTACGATCGTCAACCCTATCGTTAATCTTCAACTGCAGTGTATGGAAAGCAACGTAGTCAAAAGGCCTTTACTGAAATGGCCCTCTTTATTCGACGGCGGGTGGATGGACAACTTCTTCAACGCCCCGATCGATGAATTCCTGAATGTCGGTAAGACCCTGAATGTGCCGGCTGTGAATGTCACGGAAACTGAAAAAGAATTCCGGCTGACCTTCGCGGCACCTGGCATGGACAAAAAGGACTTCAAGGTGGAGACCATTGAGGACATGCTGACGATCAGCGCCGAAAA
>JBJOMF010000163.1:0-16504 GCA_046052505.1 Bacteroidota bacterium
TAGATCCCGACGGCAACATCTATATCAGTAGCCTCACGCCGGCTCAGATCCAGATCAACGGTCGAGACATGCGCATGAGCGCAGCGGACCTCGCGACCCTGCTCAAAAATCTGCCCCCGAACGCCATTTCCCGGATCGAGATTGTTCGAACCCCATCGGCGCGATATGATGCAAGCAGCAGCGGCGGGGTAGTGAATGTTGTATTAAAGAAAGGCATCCGTCTCGGGGTCACCGGGAGTGTGACCGCCGGTTTCCAGCAGGGGTCTTACGGCAACCAGTTCGCCGGATTCAACCTTAACAACAACGATGGGAAAACCCGTTCCTTCGTGAACCTGAATTACAACCGGCGAAACAACTACGAACGTATCGCTACGGACCGGTTGTTTGCACCGGATTCCCTTCTGCAGCAAATGGCCTACACCGTTTATCCCGGCTCATCCCTGTCGATGAACAGCGGACTGACGCGGGAACTCGGCACCAAATGGACCCTGGAGCTGGACCTGAACCTGAACCGCAATACCTTCAGCAACCAGACCGAGAATGGCAGCCGGATCGAAACCGTCAGTACCCGCCAAACCCTGTCGGACAATCTGACCCGGGTGGACAATACCGGCCGGTCATGGAATCTGGGAACCGGGGTCGAGACCAAATACAAGATCGACACCCTCGGTTCCGAGTGGACGACCGACACCTACTTCTATCACAGTGAAAGCGATAACGACCAGACCTTCCGCACGGAATCCTTCTCGCCCTTTGCCGGCACTTTTGGAGGCGATGGCATCGTTGGGAATGAACGTTCCTTTCTGACCCTGCGCACCGATTGGAAGCAAAAGTGGAACGCCCGCTGGGTGTTCGAGACCGGTGTCAAGACCACGACGTTGCATTTCCGAAACGCTGCCGATTATTTCCGTGAGTTCGGGGGCGACCGGAGCAAGGATGCGGCCCGAACCAGTGCCTACAGGTATCAGGAAACCATACACTCGGGCTATCTCCAGGCGTCCAAGACCCTGGGAAAAGATCTGGTATTAAAAGCCGGCACCCGATTGGAAAATACCCGGATGACCGGCCGACAGCGCATCCCGTTCGATACGACCTTCCGCATCCGGAGGACCGATCTTTTCCCGTACCTCTACCTGAGTAAAAGCCTGTTCAAGATCGCCGGGTATGACCTTCGGGGATATTTGGTGTACCGGCGAACCATCGTACGCCCGGGCTACGAACAGCTCAATCCCTTTCCGCGTTACGTGGACGCTTATCTCACCGAATCGGGGAATCCGCGCCTGCGACCACAGTTCAACCGGAACTATGAGGCCAATATCAGCGTAGACGAGCGGCCCATCGTCGCCGTCGGGATCAATGAAACGACTGATATCTTCACCGGCGTAATCTATCAGGCCGATAGCGCCCGGAGTCAGGCGCTGCGGACCATCGACAATGTGGGCAGAAACCGGGAATGGTACTTCCGCGGGATCGGGGCCATACCGCCGGGGAAAAAATATTTCTTCGTAGCAGGCGCGCAGTACAATCACAATTTTTACCGCGGGCAGTATGAGAACCGACCGCTTTCCTTTCGCCGGGGCACCTGGACCTTTTTCACGTATCACACCCTCAAACTGGGAACCCGCTCTGTAGCTACACTCAATGGCTTCTTGCGCCTGCGTGGACAGCAGCAGTTTTATGAGCTGGGTTCATTTGGTGCGCTGAACACGAGCATCAACCGGAAATTTCTGCGCGACAAACTGATCCTAACTTTGAGTATGAATGACATGTTCTTCACCAACCAGAATACCTTCCGGATCCTTCAGGGTACCATAGATGCGAACGGGACCCGGGTGGCTGACAGCCGCCGTTTCGGACTGAACATACGCTTCAATTTCGGCATCCGAAAAAAAGAAGAGAAGAGCGACCCCTTCGATACCCCGTCGGCAGAGGGGCAACAACCTTGAAGATGCATGGGGTGTTCGACTGGGCACGGATTCCCGACGGCCGACAGGAATGAATGAAGGATGTGGATCCTATCAGGCCCGCTGGCGGGGTTTGGATTTGGGCTTGGACTTCGGCTTTGCCTTGGGTAGGGCCTTCGGCTTGGGTTTGGCCTTCGCCGGGGCTTTCTTCTTCACCGCTGTTTTGGTACGGGCCTTTCGGAGAGCCGAATCGAGGAGCGCTTTCAAATTGGCATACGTCGGCTTTACCGTCACCGGAACGTCATTGATGAAAAACGCCGGTATCTCCCGAACACCCCGTGTATGGCCTTCCTTGATGTCATCCTGCACCTGCCATCCGTACATCCCATTGACCAGATCATCCAGGAATTTCTTGCTCTTCACACCGGCCTCCTTGCTGTACAGTTTCAGACTGGTGGTACCCAGGTTACGCCGGTTCTGGAAGAGGATATTGTGCATCTCCCAGAACTTACCCTCCTGCGCGGCGGCAACGGCCGACTCACTGGCCTTCAGGCTCCGCTGGTGGATCAGCGTTAGGGGAAAATGCCGAAACTGGAACCGGATGCGTCCATCATAATCCGCCATCAACTGCTTGACGACCTCGTTCACCTTTGCGCATTCCTCGTTCTCGTATTCCCCGAATTCCATGAGCGTCACCGGGGCGTCCTTTTTCCCCACGAAGATCTCCCGGGGTTCGATGATGATGATCTCTTCTTTTTTAAGTGCCATGTTATGTATCTTAAAAAGCGCCCTTCCCCTTCCCAATTAGAAATGCTCCTGCCAAGGAACCGGGATGTAGGCCTTTATGACATTTTGACCTGGTTATGAATCGGGGAAAGATAAGTTTTTTAATTTCCCAGCCAAACGGAATCGAAATCAAATTGCTAACAGGTGTTTAAATCATATGTATTTAATTGAATTACAATCCGATTAATTGATTTTCGTCGTATAAAAAAAGACCGCAACAAGGGGTGAAATCCGTTGAAAAAAACATGCATTTGCCGGGAATTCTGTTTAACGATGACGGGCGGCAGACTGCCGGATAATTAAACTATGAAATAAGACTACAATGCCTGCGCCGTTACGAATGCAGCTCCACAGCATCGGAAACGTACTAGATCCGTTGCCTGTCTGACAAGGCCCGTACCGTGATGTGACCCTCAGGTGAAAAACGTTCGATCCTTTTCTATTTTTGAGCCATGCATGACCTCCGCTCCCTGTTCCTGATCCGAAACGATATCACCTACCTGAATTTTGGCTCCTTTGGAGCCTGCCCCCGTCCGGTATTTGAACGATACCAAGAGTACCAGCGTGAATTGGAGGAAGAACCCGTGCGGTTTATTACAAGGACGGGACCCGAATACATCGAACGGTCACGCCAGGCCCTGGCCGCTTACGTAGGATGCGATGCCAACGATGTCGTGTATGTAACCAATCCCTCGTACGCCGTCAATGCCGTAGCCCGTTGCTTTGACCTTCGCCCGGGAGACGAGGTGCTTTCTACCGATCTGGAGTACGGAGCCTGTGAACGCACCTGGGATTATTATTGTGAAAAGGCCGGCGCCCGGTTCATACGGCAACCGATACCGCTTCCTCTCACCGACGAGGAAACGTTCCTCGACGCATTCTTTACGGGATGCACAGAGCGGACGCGCCTGATCTTTCTCAGCCATATCACCAGCAGCACGGCCCTTCGTTTTCCGGTGGAAGCCGTATGTGCCAGGGCAAAGGAATGGGGCATCCCTTGTTTCATAGACGGAGCTCATGCTCCGGGTCATGTGCCCCTGAATCTCTCCACCCTGCAGCCGGATTTCTATACCGGCGCCTGTCATAAATGGATGATGACACCCAAAGGCAGTTCCTTCCTCTACGTGAAACGGGACCGCCAGGCCACGGTCGATCCCCTGATCGTCAGCTGGGGATACAAGGCGCTTTTTCCGTCGCAATCAACCTTTCTCGATCATCACCAGTTCAATGGCACCCGTGATTTTTCAGCGTTCCTCACGATACCCGATGCCATCGCATTCATGGAGGAACACGATTGGCCTACGGTATCTGCATCCTGCCGGCAACTGGTACGCGATGCCGCGTCCGATTTCTTTGAAGCGGCGAACGGAAAGGCCCTTGCACCTTTGAACGACCGCTTCATCGGCCAGATGCTGAGTACCCCGGTTCGAACGACCCAACCGGAAAAACTGCACGATCATCTGTACGACTCCTACAGGATCCAGATACCCGTTTCCAGACATGGTGACCGCGCCTATCTCCGCTTCTCCATACAGGCGTTCAATAGCCATGCAGACTTGGATAAACTTTTTTCCGCGCTGCGGGAGATCAGAAAAAAAACCGACTTATTGGAATAAGGGATCAGGTGGTATCCCCGTACCGTACGGCAATCCACTAGTATGGACGGATGAAGCTCAAGCCTGAGGCGCTTTCTCACCCGCATCGTTCCGGAACACGACGATTCCGTCAAACACATCCACAGTGACCGGCTTCGACTTGTCGATATCCCCTGCAAGCAGGCGCCGCGACAAGGGGTTCACGATTTCCTTCTGGATCAGACGTTTGAGGGGGCGTGCACCGAACTGTGGATCGAAGCCCTGTTCGGCGAGGAACTCAAGGGTGTAATCGCTGAACCGAAGCTCGATCCCGTTATCGGCAACCTGCTTCCGCAGGTTCTCCAGCTGGATGCGCACGATCCCCCGAATCTCTTTCTTAAGTAACGGCTGGAAAAGGATGATCTCATCGACCCGATTCAGGAACTCCGGCCGGATGGTCTGTCGCAACAGACCCATCACCTCGACCCGTGCTTTCTCTACCGCCGCATCGACATCCTTCTCCCCGATCCCCTCAAATGCCTCCATGATGAGCGGGCTGCCGATATTCGAGGTCATGATTATGATCGTATTCTTGAAATTCACCACGCGCCCCTTATTATCCGTCAGCCTGCCATCATCCAATACCTGTAAAAGCACATTCCAGATATCCGGATGGGCCTTCTCGATCTCATCGAGTAGCACCACGCTATAGGGCTTTCGCCTCACGGCCTCCGTCAATTGACCGCCCTCCTCATAGCCGACATAACCCGGAGGCGCCCCCACCAGACGGCTGACCGTATGCTTCTCCTGGTATTCGCTCATATCGATACGGGTCATCAAACTCTCATCATCGAACAGGAATTCAGCCAAAGCACGGGCCAGTTCGGTCTTCCCGACACCTGTAGTACCAAGGAATATGAAAGATCCGATGGGCTTTCGAGGGTCTTGAAGACCTGCCCGACTGCGACGGATGGCATCCGCAACGGCCGTGATGGCCTCGTCCTGCCCCACAAGCCTTTCGTGAAGACGCGATTCCAGATGCAGCAACTTTTCGCGATCGCTTTGCAGCATTTTGGATACGGGGATCCCGGTGGCCTTGGCCACGCTCTCAGCGATATCCTCGGCATCGACCTCCTCCTTCAGCATTCGCTTTTCGCTGGTGGAAGCCAGCTCCTCTCCTTTATCGAAGATCACCTGCTCCTGCTCCTTGATCTTCCCGTACCGAATCTCCGCCACTTTCCCGTAATCGCCTTCCCGCTCGGCACGGTCGGCCTCGAGCTTCAGTTCCTCTACCCTGGCCTTGGCCTGCTGGATCTTTTCCACGACCTCTTTCTCCTCCATCCATTTCGCCCTGAGCGTATCCCGCTCTACGGCCAGGTTGGCGATCTCGGTATTCAATTCGCGCAGCTTGACCTCATCATTCTCCCGCTTGATCGCCGCCCGTTCGATCTCCAGCTGACGGATCTGACGCTCCAGGGTATCCAGCTCCTCCGGCATGGAATTCATCTCAAGCCGTAACTTAGCCGCACTCTCATCGATGAGATCGATGGCCTTGTCAGGAAGAAACCGGTCGGTGATATAGCGGTGCGAGAGCTCCACGGCAGCGATGATGGCCTCATCGCGGATGCGCACGTGGTGATGGGTCTCATAGCGGTCTTTCAGCCCCCGCAGGATCGATATGGCGTCTTCGACCGTAGGCTCATCGATCAGCACTTTCTGGAAGCGTCGTTCCAAGGCTTTGTCCTTCTCAAAATATTTCTGGTACTCGTTGAGCGTGGTGGCCCCGACGGCACGAAGGTCCCCTTTCGCCAGAGCCGGCTTGAGGATATTCGCTGCGTCCATGGCACCTTCCCCGCCGCCGGCACCTACCAGAGTATGGATCTCGTCGATGAATAGGATGATCTCGCCATCACTGGTACTCACTTCCTTTACGACCCCCTTCAGACGCTCTTCGAACTCTCCCTTGTATTTGGCCCCGGCAATGAGCAGTCCCATGTCGAGGGCATAGATAATCTTCGACCGCAGGTTGTCGGGCACGTCCCCGTTCACGATGCGGTGGGCGATGCCTTCTGCGATGGCCGTCTTGCCAACACCGGGTTCGCCCACCAGGATGGGATTGTTCTTGGTCCGGCGGGACAGGATATGAAGGGTCCGGCGGATCTCCTCATCCCGACCGATCACCGGGTCCAGCTTCCCCTGACGCGCCAGCTCGTTGAGATTCTTGGCGTATTTGTTCAGCGCATTGAATTCCTGCGATTGCGTCTGCGAGGTTACTTTCTCCCCTTTTCGGAACTCACGGATCGCGGCCGTCAGCCCCTTTTCGGTAAGGCCGGCCTCCCGCAAGAGCTTGGCCGTACCATCCTTTCCCTGTACCAGAGCCAGCAACAGGTGTTCAGGGGTAACGAACTCGTCACTAAAATCCTTCAGGGACGCACCGGCACGCAATATGGCATTGTTGGCTTCTCGCCCGATCTGCTGAGCCGGATCACCCGAGGTATGCGGCAGCTTGGAGAGCACTTCCTCCAGCTTGCTTTCCAGCAGGTTCAAGGTGACATTGTTTTTCTTCAAGAGGTATTCCACCGGCGAATCCTCCTGGTCGAGCAGGGCCCGAAGGATGTGTTCGGTCTCGATGGAAGGGTGCTGCCGGTTGAAGGCCAGTTGCTGTGCCAGCTGAAAGGTCTCAGCGGCCTTGATGGTGAAATTTCCAAGATTCATGGCTTACTGCCCCGCAGGGACTTTTTAATGACCCAAATAGTACGATAAACCCTGCGCAAAAATCATTCACCCCTTCCCCGGAAGGGAAAAACAGGTAAGGATGGCAGGATTTCGGAGCAGGCCCTGCTTTAACGGCAGGATCCCGGCAGCCTGTCTGAAATTATTACAGCCGGACCGGTTTGCAGACCGACGTGCGTCAATTGTCAGGGATATGCTACTTTGTAACGAAATAAAATCGACTAGCCATGTACGAACACCGAAAACAGCCCCTGGCCACCCGATCGACTTTTTTCCAGCGGGTCATGCGAAATGTCCTGTACACGCTGGTGATCATTGGAGGGGGGCTGCTCATCGGCACGACCGGATATCATATCCTGGGTAACGCTGCCTGGATCGACGCACTGCATAACTCCTGTATGATCCTGGGAGGCATGGGATCTGTGATTGAGGTGGAAAGTACAGGAGGGAAATTATTTTCCTCCTTCTATGCGCTCTTCAGCGGCATCATCTTCATTACCAATGTAAGTATCGTCCTGGCTCCGGCCGTTCACCGGCTGATACATAAACTGCACTTGGAGGAATGAATCCGACGGCACAGCATACCCGAACGGTGCAGGAGGCTGCGACCAAATTCGGTTTCGACTTTTGTGGTATCGCGAAAGCGGGGCGTCTTGATGATGATGCCCGACGGCTGGAAAAGTGGTTGCGACAGGGCCTGCATGCCGGGATGCGCTACATGGAAAACCATTTCGACCTGAGGGTCGATCCGACACGGCTTGTACCGGGCGCCCGTTCCGTGATCACTCTCCTGAAAAACTACTACCCGGAGGAACGCCAGGCACCCGGAACACCCCGCATCTCCAAATATGCCTGGGGCAAGGACTACCATGATGTCATACGAACGAAACTGAATCTGTTTCTGGGATACCTGCGCGATGCCGTCGGAGAGATTGCTGGCCGCGGGTTCGTGGATTCCGCCCCGGTCCTGGAGCGGAGCTGGGCCCAGCGCAGCGGATTGGGCTGGGTCGGAAAGAACGGCAATCTGATCAATCGGTCGGCCGGCTCCTTCTTTTTCATCGCAACGCTGATCACCGACCTGGATCTTGAATATGATGACCCCGTAGCACGTGACTACTGCGGCACCTGCCGGCGTTGTATCGATGCCTGCCCCACGGAGGCGATCGGACCCGACAAGGTCGTGGACGGCAGCCGGTGCATCTCGTATTTCACGATCGAACTCAAGGAACACCTGATCCCGGATCACCTGCAGGGACAGTTTGAGGATTGGGCCTTCGGCTGCGACACCTGCCAGGACGTATGTCCATGGAACCGATTTAGCCGACCGCATTCGGAACAGGCATTCAGGGCCTTGCCGCAGGTACTGAACCTCACCACCCGTGAATGGGAGGAACTGTCCGAACAACAGTACCATAACTGGTTCCGGGACTCCCCTCTACGAAGAGCCGGCTATCAGGGCCTGCAACGGAACCTGCGTTTTCTCCGGGGCGATTGATCAGAAACTGTTCCCGCGGCGGACCCCGTTCAGCGTTTTCAGAAAAGCGGCCCAGACCGTAACAGCGTCCGGGAATTTGTAATACTGAAAAAACAACTGACGGGTGGCCGTCAGATTCTTTCCGAATGAAAAGTAGTAAACGGCCAGATTCAGCGCGAACGCCTTCCGTTGCCCCTCATCCTGTATCACCGCATCATCGAATTTCACATAAGGCCGCTCACGCAATTTGCCCAGATTATCAAGGATCAGGCTGCGGAGTTCCTGGTCGCCGGGAACCACCGCCAGCCGGCCTTTAGTATAAATCACCCGAACCACACTTACATCGATCGGTGCCGCATCGGACGTGTCCGTGAGCCCGCAGGCATAGCAGGTGAAGAAATAACCAAACTGTTCATAGAGGTCGAAAAGGAAAGTCCCATCGCTCTTGACGATCGTATGACCGGCATAGAGTGTTCCGGCCTGCTGGTACCGTCGCGGGGCGGATTCACGGAATACCGTGATCGCATCACAGCAATGTGCTCCGCCCGTATAGCCGTACAGAAGCAATTCCTTCCGCCCATCATGGTCCAGATCCGCCAGCACCTGCTCGCCTGACTGATACGCCTTCTGTTTCAGCCATGCGGCCAGGGTCATGGTCTGCCCATTGATCCCTACCAAAGTAAACCGTTCTGCATCCGATGGCTTTTCCGCATTTCGGAAGAACCGTAGAGTGGGGTCCTCTTCTTCTTGGAGCAGGGTGTCAGCGGGGTCCTGGGCGGCAGATACCAATGACTGCAGCAACAGGAACCATAATGAATAAATGAATAAAGACTTCATGAAGCGATGCTTTATCAATAAATATACAGTTACGGGATCACATCCCATCAGGCTCGGCATTCGAATATAACGGAAAGGGGGGCGCCTGTTTCCGGATGCGGGTAATCGGTTGCCTGAACCCGGGAAAATCCGGCCTCTTTAATAAGATGCAGCCAGTCCTCCAGGGTCCGGAAATACCACTCATAAGGATCTGTGAAATCCGCCTGCAGCCCCTCCCAGGATCCCTCCTTCCAGCCCGATGATTCGCCTTCGGATTCCCGGATACCGGGGTGCAGGGTTTGAATCAGGAGGCAGCCACCGGGCTCCAGCTGTTGAGGCAGGGCAGCAAGCAACTGTGCCGTTGATTCCTTCCCCAGCAACGCAAAATTGAGCGTAATGACATCGAACCGATGCGAGAAGGTGACCTTTCCAGAGGCAATGGATGCATATTCGGCTAAAACGTACCGCCCCGGACCGGATTGCCGGGCGTATTCAATCAGTTCAGGGATGGCATCGGCACCGGTTACCTGAATGTCCTTGCCGGCCATCATGCGGCACAACCAGCCTTCACCGCAGCCCAGATCGAGCATCGTATGGGGCTTTTGGGACAGTACGGCTTCCACAATAGCGGAATCGGTGACCAGGTTTCGGGAAGCAATCCCACGGCGTTGGATCAGATCGATCCACCGGCGTGCATTTTTTTCCCAGGAGGCGAGGATGGCTTGTTCGCGGAAATTCATAAAAAAAGGCTACCGGAAGGTAGCCCTTTTTGAGTCGGTGGACCGATCGTCAGAAAACGGGATCGGCCGGGGTATTGGGGTTGTTGTCCCGCTCCCGAAGGGGGTAAGGCATCAGGTTGCGCTTCCGCTCGGCGTTGGGGCGGCCAAAGCGGCGCATGTCTTCCAGCTTCTGACCTGACATAAACAGTTCGATGCTTCGATGCTTGTAGATAGAATCGAGCAGTTGAGCCGGCGTAAAGGAGCCTACGATGGCCGGCAGGTTGGCACCGATACCGTAGGGATCCTGTGCAGGTGTTTTGGTGATGACCTTATTCAGTTCCGTCAGACAATTCAGCAGATCGGGTGATGTGGCCCGAGCATAGCACTCAGCCTTGATCAGAGTGATCTCTCCCGGCAGGTAGACCGGAAACGCCGTAGTGGAGGTAGCCCCGAATCCAAAAATGCGGTATCGGGGAGCGATCGTAGCATTGATGCTGGTATAAAAAGCGATCCGCCCGTCGTTCAGAGCCGGCTGGATGGGCACCGGCAGGCCAAGGGTAGAATCCCTGGGCTGTACCACATTGTTCGTGGAAGTAGCCACCTCAAAGATGGGATTGAGGGACAGGGCATCGAAATTAAAGGTCGAGCGCTTGGTCAGATCGACCAGATTGGCAGCAGCCAGTGCCTGGGTATACTGCCCGGAGTACAGGGAATAACGCGCCTTGAGGGCGTTCAGGGTATTCACAATATCGATTCCGGCCGGTACGTAGCCATTGAAGGTGCTGCTGATGGGATTGGATCCGATCGTACTGAGGGCTTCATCAAGAGCAGCTATCGCCTTCTTGAACCCGTCAATCCGGTCGATGAAGGATACATTGGTACCGTTGGAGGCCGGTACCTTTTCCCAGAACTGCGACATGGCGCCGATCGAGAGGGCCTTGAAAAGATTGGCATAGGCGATGAGTCCGCTTGCGAAGTTCTTATCGGAGAGGGTCTTCGCACTGGCGATAACGCGGTCGGCATCGTATACCACCTTGTTGCAGGTAGACCAGAACTGGGTCAGCATGGTGTGATTACCATCTACCAAATTTCCGCCACCGGCAAGCTGCACTTCCGCAGTGTTCCCAGCGTTAACCACGAAAAGTTCATTGGTCGTGAGCCCGTTGATCGTGACGAGATTATAGAGGGTACTTCCCCGCTGGAGGGTATACACCCGCTGCAAACCTACCACCACACCGGCAAGCCCGTTTGACGAACTAAAGGTGGCATCTTCCGGCGCCCGGTTGGGGTCGGTGAAATCCTTGGTACAGGCCATCGGGAGCAGGGCCATGGAAAACAGACCTGCAACCAGGATGATCGTATGGAGTTTCGATTTCATAATAGTCGTTTTTTGCGTTTAGAATTTTGCGGAAAGGGCGAAGTTGAAGGTTCGCGGAATGGGAACGGAACCGAAATCGATCCCACGAAGGATCGTACTCTGTCCGCCGGCGTTCACCTCCGGATCGTATCCTTTGTAATTGTCCCAACTGATCAGGTTTCGGCCGCTGATGGAGAGGGTGATATCCCGCACTTTCCTGAAATCGCCGAAATTATAGGCCAGCGAAACCTCGCGGAGTTTCACGAACGACCCATCATCGATACGCCATTGTTCGATGGCTGCGTAAAAACTATTGATATAGCCGCGGGGATAAACGCCGGTCTGCTCCTTTTCCGCCTCCTTGCCGTTGCCTACGCCCTGTCGGGTTCGCCAGTCGGCATTGAATACATCAACCCCTTGTACGGCATCGAGTTGCATCCGCATGCTCAAACGCTTGTAGGTCAGCTCACTCACCAGGCTCGCCGTATAATCCGGATTGGGATCACCGATCACGTTCCGGACCAGCGGGAACGTGCCGATCGGGAGTCCGGTAGTGGCATCCCGCTGCACGGTGTAGGTAAGCGGAGCCGTTTGTACGCCGCGCTCACCCTGGGGGAACCCCGATGCGTTTTTAAGGAAATTACCGGAATTATCCAAGGCAAAGAAGGCTCCGTAGAAAACCCCGATGGGCTGACCTTCGATGATCGCTACCGGCGCTCCCTGGTTCGTGCTCAGCAGGGTAAGTGCCTGTCCGATCCGAACCGCTTTGTTGCGGTTCCGGTTGAAGATCCCGGTGAGCGTCCAGTTCCAGTTCTTGTTCTGAACCGGCTTACCGGTGATCACCAGTTCAAAGCCCTTGTTCTGCAGGCTTCCGAAATTATCCAGCAGGCTGCTGAAACCGGTAGAAGGAGCGATGAACCGGTTGATGAGCAGGTCCTGGACCTTCTTGGAGTAGACGTTCGCCGTCAGGGTGAGGCGTCCGCTCAGAAATCCGAGATCGAGACCGAATTCCGTCTCCTGCTGCCGCTCGGGCTTCACGTTGGCGTTCGGGAGCGTGGTGCTGGAGGACAGAGCAGCACGACTGACGAAGGAGTTGCTGCTGTAATTATTGAATCGGGCATAGGCGCCGATACCGGTGAGGTTGCCACTTTCCCCATAAGCGAGGCGGATTTTGGCAAAATTCCAGAAACGGCTGATGCCTGATTTTTTCCAGAAATCATGCTCACTGATCACATAGCTGCCACTTGCCTTATAGTAGGTCTGACTGCGCTGATCTTTACCAAAGACGGAAGAACCGTCCACCCGAACCGCTCCGGTTACGTACAACAGGTTCTTGTATCCGAAATTCTGCTGAACATAGAAACCGGATATGGACAGCTCCCCGCGCTCATCGGCACCCTGAAGAAGCGTGCTGGCTCCGTTCACTGTCTGTACATTGGGGGCGATCCCGCGGCCCTGAAGGAGCGTATAACTGTTCTTCTCATACTGCAGCGAATAGCCGACCTGGGAGGTCGAGTTAATCGCATCAGAAAGTTTGGTCTGATATGTCGCGTTCAATTCGTTATTGATCTGGAAGAAGTTGTAATTAGCTGCGCTGGCATATCCGTTCCGGGTGGGATCGAGTGCAGGACCGCCTCCGAAAAATCCATCACTCACGTTGTACGTGAAGGGCGGTATGAACGTCTCCCCTTTTTGGTTGTACTGGTCGATACCCATCGTGTAATCGATGGTCAGACCGCGGATGGGGCGGTATTTGAATCCGGCGTTCGCGATCAGGCGGTTGACTTCCTGACGCTGCTTGATGTCCTCGATCACAGACACGGGGTTCACACGGCCGCGCTCCCCAACGGCTTTCACATTACCGAGAGCATCCCGTTCCCAGATATTGTGGAAGTTGCCGATGATGTTGATGGAGTTCAGCGGGGAGAAGAACGAGTTCCCGTCCGGCTTCTCGTTGCTGAAGCTGTTGATATAGTTCAGTCCCATCACCAGATTCAACTTCTCGCCGATGCCCTGATCCAGATTCACGCGGAAACTGTACCGGCGGAAATCAGTGTTCTTGACGATCCCCTGGTTCTTGAAATAGGAGGCAGAGGTGTAGTATTTGGTCTTGTCGCGGCCACCGGAAACAGATACGTTATTATCAGTGCCGATGCCGGTACGGAAGATATAGTCGTTGTAGTCGTAGCGGGTTACGTTTGTCTTGGTCGTAAGTGCCGGTGTCAGGATATCCTGGGTCTGGGCACCGGGGCCATCCGTAGGACCCCCGAATTTCGTGGGCGACTGGTTGACAGGCACGCTTTTGCGGAGAGAATTGACCATGATACTGGTATTCACGCTCACGACGGGCGCACCGGAACTGCCTCTCTTGGTGAAGATCTGCACGACACCGGAGTTGGCTCGTGATCCGTAGATGGCCGCAGCGGCGGCACCATTCAGGACCTCGATGCGCTCGATATCCGCCGGATTAATATCGGCCATCCGGTTCTGCCCGATCGTTCCTACGAAACCGGCCCCGTCATAGTTACCGCTGGTATTGGTCACACGGGTGGTAGCATTGTTTATGATCACACCGTCCACGATATACAGAGGCTCGGACGAACTGTTCACCGAACTGATCCCCCGTAAACGCACGGACAAACCGCCTCCAGGATCACCATTGTTTTGAATGATCTGGGCACCGGCTGTTTTACCCTGAAGGGCAGCCAGCACGTTGCCGGTGGCACCCTTGGTGAGCTGGTCAGCCTTCACGGTACTGACATAGCTACCCAACTGCTTGCGGGTGGTTCCGGCAGAAACACCGGTCACCACTACCTCATCCATACGTAATACATCATCGGAAAGCTGCGCATTACTGGTGTAGGCAGCATCTGAACCGACCTTGAGGGATTTTTCCATCGTTTTAAATCCGATGCCTGAAAAGACCAGCATGTAATCACCCGGCTTCAGTGCGCCTGTCAGCGTATACGAACCGGAGGCATCGGTAGAGGTACCGAGGCTGGTATTGCGTACCTGAACAGAAATGGCCGGAATACCCTTACCATCCGTTCCGGTCACGGTACCGCTGATGCGGACCTGTGCGGCAGCATCGGAAGCAAGCCAAGGCAGTAGCAGGGCGAGGACCGATGCCTTCCAACCCTTTCTGCAGAAAAATTTTCGCATAAAAGCAAATTTGATGATGATTTTTATGTGCAATGCGTAACCACCTTAAAAAGGCGATCGCAATTGCCTGCAATGTTATCGACAATCGAAATGAAACACAAAAAAGGCTTTGAAAAGTTTGGAATCCGTTCAGAATAAATAGTCTGCAGGGCATAAGACCTGCAAAAAACCGCAAGGATCAGGGCTGGCCCAGGGTATTCGCTTTGAACCGGCCCAGGGCCGATTCCATCATCGGACCGTAGCGCTTTTCGAGCAGGAGTGCAGAAAATTTCTCCCAGGGGTACCAACGCATCCGAAAATCGATGTACCAATGCAGTGTCGTAAGACCCGCTACCGATGCCGGATAGACCACGAAAACCGCCGTACCGGTCCGGCCGTTGTCCTGCCGGAACGAGGCAACGACGGAGCTATCCGTGACCCGTTGCAGCACCGGAAACCCCTTCGACCCAGGCGGTACAGGGTACCACTGCGCCCAGCTGGCCGTATCACGCAGGCGCGACAGTACCTGGTCGGCAGATACGCTGATATCGATCGCCCGGGAAACACGCACGCGCGAAGGGAACAGCAGCGACAGTCCCGAAAACAGCAACCCGAAAGCAACGATGCTGATCAGACCGAGTTTGACGAGTTTCATACTGTTGGATTGATCTCATTCCCACCGAAGCACACGGACCAGCACGATGTAGGCAAGTGCCATCCAGGCACCGAGGATCCCCAGTTCGCGAATGCTGTCGGTCAGGTGCATGCCTTCGAACGATATCTTCCGGATCGCATCGTTGTATTGGGTGAGCGGCAGCAGCTGACAGATCTCCTGCAGCCACTTGGGAAACACATCGATGGGAAAGAATGTGCCGGATAACATCATCTGCGGGAAACCGAAGAGGTTGATAAGAAGCGGGATAGCGGTATCAGTTCGCACGATGCTGCTGAAGATCAGGCCCACTCCCATGAGAAAGAACAGCATGAGCAGGGTCATAATGAGGATCTCCGTAAACGTGATCCAACCGTACTGCAAGGTGAACTGCAGTACGAAATGCCCGAAGAGGAGCAATACGACGACGCTGAGTAACTGAAAAAAAAGGCGGCTCACCCCGATCCCGAACAGGATGGACGTTCGATTGACCGGGGAGGCATAGAACCGTTTCAACACCAGCTGTTCCCGCAGGTTGTAAAACGTGAACGCGATGCCGAACAGCGTGGAAAACAGAATGGAAAACCCCAGCTGACCCGGCAGGATGAAATCGATGGGCCGGTACTTGCGTACCGATCGGATCTCCGGGTCCTGCAAAGTCACCATCGGACGACTTGTTCCGTTGGCTGCCGACTCGAACTGCAGACGCGTATAATCCAGGATCTGGAAAAAACCTGCGAACGTATTGGCACTGGCGCTGGTGGAACGTATGGCCACCCGGCAAGAGAAACGGGCGGCGGAGTCCGAGATATTATAAATACCGAGAACGGCCGTTAGCCGTCCTTTCACCAGATCCTTGTTCAGTGCGGTACTGTCAAGATACCGTACCAGACGGATGGCCGGATTGGCATGCAACGCCAGATAAAAGGGATGCGTGGTATCCGAATCATCGGTCACGGCCACGCGATAGACCGTACCATTGCCGTTGCCGAATGCACCGAAGATGAGCACGAATATGATCGGGAACAGGATGCTGAATATGATCGCGCTCGGGTTCGCGAAGATGGCCTTGAAACTGGCGCGTGTAATGGCCCACAAGGCCTTGCGCTGGCTGTACGGTGGCGGTTTCGGATGCATGGAAGGCGCAAAAATATCCATTTCATGCATTCGACGGCCCGTCCGGGCAGCATCGGCGGAATTCTGGATATTTGAAGGATGAATACGGCCTATCTGCTAACGGGTTCCAATCAGGGCGACCGCCTGGAGCAGCTGGCCCGAGCCCGCGCCTGGATCGAGCGGGACTGCGGCATCGTGCGCGATCAATCGGCCCTGTACGAGACGGACCCCT
>JBJOMF010000164.1:0-8108 GCA_046052505.1 Bacteroidota bacterium
CCCTTCCGTTCCATCGACAATACCGGAACGGAAAGTACCAATGTCGGAACAGCTGTGATCAAACTGACGGAACTCACTATCAGCGGTACGGTATTCAATGACACCAATGGACTGACCGACAACACGGTCAACGGCACGGGAACCAATGCCGGGGGGCTCTTTGCCAACCTGGTAGATCCGGTAACCAATCAGGTGATCGCCAGTGTACCGGTGGCTGCCGACGGCTCCTACCTGTTCAATGCCGCCAATGGGGTACGGGCCAATACCAATTACAGCATCATCCTAACGGCAACCGCTCAAACTCCGGGTGCTTCATTGCTGGCTGCTACGCTGCCTGTGAATTGGACCACAACGGGTGAAAACTGCTGCACGCCCACCGGCAGCGATGGTACGCCGAACAGTATCCTGAGCGTATCTACCGGTACCACCGGTGTAACCCTGGCCAATTTCGGTATCAAGCTGCTTGGGCCGCTCCCGCTGAGCTGGCTCGGCTTCGAGGCTACGCTGCAAGCTGATAATACGGTGCGGCTTGACTGGAAGACCGTCGATGAGCTCAACACTCAGGACTTCATCGTGGAACGTTCTTCCAATGGTCTGACCTGGACTGCTCTCGGACAGGTCGCTGCGGCGAACCAGTCTGGCATTCATAATTACCGCTTTGTGGATGCAGCACCGATGGAGGGTGTGAACTACTATCGGATCATGCAGCGGGATCTGGATGGCCGCTTCACCTACAGCATCATCCGGAGCATCCGGTTGGAACTGCCCGTCACGATCGTCCTCTCGCCGAACCCCACTCCAGGTATGCTCCGCCTTCAGGTGCAGGGCAGAAGGGCCAGTGCCTTCGAATACGATCTCTTCACGATCGACGGGATGCAGATCCTTCACGGCGCACTGACCGGACCTGTTACGAATATCGACCTCAGTCGTTACGCAGGCGGAACCTATTGGCTGCGGGTAGTCGATAAGACCACCGGTCAGCTGCGGTCATATAAGATCGTGCGGCAGTAACGTCGTACAATTGCTCACCAAGGCCCTGTCGAAAGACGGGGCCTTTTTTTGCATCTCTGTTCCGCGGTCTGTATCGGGCGGTACTTCTGCTTCTTGTCACCCCGGGCTGGGGCAGCCAGGTTTTGAGAATGGGGGACTACTGTTAAACTCAATTAAAAGCGCTTCAGCAAGCAAGCTTGCTGCGCTCCGAAAGCAAAAACGCCAGCTGACGCTGGCATTCGTTGCTTTGGCGGAGAGTCAGGGATTCGAACCCTGGATACCATTGCTGGTATAACGGTTTTCGAGACCGCCCCGATCGACCGCTCCGGCAACTCTCCGTTTTGGGGGCACAAAAATAGGCAAACTAAAGCCAGCACCCTAACAGTGCAAGGGTGCGGTTTCTCCGGATTTGTTTCTGATGCGGGCATAAAAAAGCCCGGCAACTGGGCCGGGCTTGCGGAATCATTTTATCAGCAGGGATCAATAGTCGCTGTTGTAGCCACCATTGCCGCGGTCGCGGTATCCACCGCCGCCGCCGCTTCTGCGGAAGCCACCGCCGCCGCCGCCACCGCCGAAGCTTCTCTTCTTGAAGCCACCGCCACCACCCCCTTCGGGCTTGGGACGGCTTTCATTGACCACGATGTTGCGGCCATCCACTTCGCTGCCGTTGAGGGCTGCGATAGCGGCCTGTGCCTGGTCGCTGTTGGGCATTTCCACGAAACCAAAGCCCTTGCTCCGGTTGGTGAATTTGTCCAGGACGATTTTGGCAGAAGAGACTTCGCCGTACTGGGCGAACAGATTGCTCAGGTCCTGATCTTTCAGGTTCCAACTGATGTTTCCTACGTAAATGTTCATTTTGAACGGTTTAAAAAAATAAAAAGTGTCAACAGTAAACAGTACCCGGTGAACATTCACAGTAAGATGTAGAAACGTTCAGGACTTGAAAAACTGTAAAGAACACAAATAACACTTAAAGGTAGCTCTTTTTATCAACATTCCGATGAAAATATCCCGGATTCATGCAAATTGTTGTATTTCATCATGTTGGAAAGCTTATAATGAAGAAGGCCCCTGCTTTCAGGGGCCTTGAAGGTCTTTTGTGATGCAAGTTATTCAGATACGACTTCCATATCCACCTCGGTAGTTTGACCGTTGCCAAAATCGATGGCGGCCTTGTAGGTACCGAGTTCCTTGATCTCGTCGGCGATCTGGATCTTGCGACGATCGATCTCGTAGCCCCGCTGTTCGCGAATGGCACGGCTTACCTGCAGTGTGGTCACGCTGCCAAAGATCTTACCGGACGTTCCGGTCTTGGCACCGATACGCAGGGGTCCTTCTTTTAGTTTGGCGATCACGCTGTTGATCTCCGCCAGCATCTTTTCCTCTTTCTTGCGAACTTGCTTCAGCCGTTCCTCCAGCTGCTTCCGGTTGCTGGGGCTGTTTTCCACGGCCAGCTGGCGGGGAAGGAGGAAATTGCGGGCATATCCGTTACGCACTTTGACGATCTCGTTCTTGGCACCCAGATTGTCTACGTCCTGGATCAAAATGATTTCCATGATTCTTGATTTTATTCCCAGTGAATGACAGGCTTCACGGTCCGGGCGATGCCCGTTAGGGAAGGGCCTATTATTTTAAAAGATCGGTTACATAAGGCAGCAGGGCCATCTGACGGGCCTTCTTCACCGCGTCGGAAACCTTGCGTTGGAACTTCAGGCTGTTCCCGGACAGACGTCGGGGCAGCAGTTTGCCTTGGTCGTTCAGGAATTTCTTGAGGAATTCCACATCCTTGTAATCGATGTATCGGATGCCGTACTTCTTGAAACGGCAGAATTTCTTTACCCGGTTCTCGCTTTTGATCGCGGTGAGGTATTTGATCTCGTTCCGTGCCATATTATTGGGCCTCCACTTGTTTTTCAGTTGCGGATGTTACACCACTTCTCTTGCGGGCATTGTACTCGACGGCGTATTTATCGAGTTTCGTGCAAAGGTGACGCAGTACGCTTTCATCGCGCAGCATCTGGATCTTCAGTTTCTCGTTGAAAGCGGCATCCGCTGTGTACTCCATCACCCAGTACAGACCCGTAGTCTTTTTCTGGATGGGGTAAGCCAGTGACTTCAGGCCCCAGGCGTTTTCAGCGACCACGGTCCCGCCGGCATCCGCCACCATCTTGGCGTACTTCTTTTGGCCGGCCTTGAACTCGTCATCACTTAAAACCGGGGTGAAGATCACCATCAGTTCGTAATGGTTCATGTTACCTTTTTTTTCCCGACTGGCGGGAGGGTTACTAATTCGGTTTATCCCATCGGACATCCCGCCCATTGGACGGGAAGAATCTGCGAATTCAGATTTGGGGCGGCAAAGATAGGGATCCCTCGCCAGATTATCATGGGATCCGGGCCAGTTTTTGGGCGAAGTCCGACTTCGGTAGTTTTATTACTAAAGCAATGAAATTCAATGAATTTAGAAGCCTTTCTTGGCTTCGCTCATTTTCTTGAGCACTATGATGTAGGTCGGAAAATGATCGCTGTAACCACCCCGGTACCGATTCCCGTCCCAGGTCCGCATCGGGTAGCCCTTGTATTTTCCGATATTTTCCACCATATACTCTCGGTTGAAGATGCGTTGTTGGTAATAGAAAAAACCCGGCTGATCCCGGCTGAGCCAGCTTTGGGAGATCAGTATTTGGTCGAAAAGGCCCCAAGCATCCTGATAGGCAAGCGTCCCGATTCCCTTTTTATGCAGTTCGCTCCAGGGATTGTAGATTCCGCCCGACTGTACATCGGCAATTTTACCCTTGGCCCCGATCACCATGGCTACGCTTTTGTTATATGGGTCATCGTTCAGGTCGCCCATCACCACCAGCTTGGCATCCGGTTCCTCGCGTTGTATGGAGTCCATATGCGTCCGGCAAACGCGGGCCGCTGCCTCCCGGGCCGGCGCACTGCGTTCTTCTCCTCCGGAGCGGCTGGGCCAGTGATTGACATAAACATGGATGATCTCCCCGTCGAGTGTCCCTTTGACCCATAAAATGTCGCGGGTGAAATAGGCGTCCTTCGACCCCCCGGGCAGTTGAACATACAACTTGTCGCTTTGTACAGGTGTGAAGTATTTCGGGTTGTAAAGCAGCCCCACGTCCACGCCACGTGCATCCCTCGAATCATAATGTACGATACGGTAATTGCGTTTAGACAGCAACGGATGATGAACCAGATCCCTCAATACCGTATCGTTCTCCACCTCGGCCACACCTAACAGGGCCGGTCCGTCATGATTCTGATCGCTGCCCATCTGCGAGATCACCGTTGCCAGTTTGTTCAGCTTGTCCCGGTAGATGGTACCTGTATAGTTCCGGGGTCCTGCCGGCAGGAATTCCTCATCATTCACCATCGGATTGTCAACCGTATCATAAAGGTTCTCCAGGTTGTAGAAGCCCAGGATAGCCATTTTATAGGTCTGTTTCCCGTTTTGGGCATGAAGTGCTGCGGAACCGAGGGCCAGCAGGAGGGTGAGCAATAATGGTTTCATATACTAAAGGGCAGTAGCAAACATAAGAAAACAAAGCAAGTAGAGGTCCGGAAAACCTTGGTCCGATGTCAGTAACTCGTCTTAATTATTAATCTAACGGAAGGGTAAAGTCAGTAAGTTTGTCACCTCTCCGAAAACGAAACCACATGCGTAAAACCCAACTGCTGCTGCTGGCCTGTTGCTTGTCCGCAGCCTCCCGGGCGCAGGTCAGGAATCCTACGGACACCTTGCCCGCCCGTGACACCACCATCGAGGAGGCGCAGGAGGCCGTTCTCGACAACATTCCCGTCATCTCTCTTGATGAGAACGACCTGAGCGATGGGAGTGCCCAGAACGTTTCCTCCGTGCTGACGGCGGGCCGCGACCCTTTTTTCTCCGCAGCCGCCTTTAACTGGAGCCCGCTCCGTTTCCGTATCCGCGGATATGATGCCGACTTCTTCGGCACCTATATGAACGGCGTTCCGATGGAAAATCTCGACAATGGCTTCACGCCCTTCGGACTCTGGGGCGGATTGAATGATGTATTACGGAATCGCGACATATCCGTAGGCCTTCGTTACAACACCTTCGCCTTTGGTGATATCGGCAGCAACACGCAGATCGATGCGCGGGCCAGCAAACAGCGCAAGCAGACCAGTTTGAGCTACGCGTATTCGAACCGCACGTACGACCACCGAACCATGCTCACTCATTCCACCGGCTTGAACACCAAGGGATGGGCCTTTACCGTAAGCGGCAGCCGCCGCTATGCGGGACAAGGATATATAGAAGGAACCTGGTACGATGGCTGGAGCTATTTCGTTGCGATCGACAAGAAACTGGGCGAGAAGCACCTGCTCTCCCTCGTCGGGTTCGGGGCCCCTACGGAAAACGGACGGCAAGGCCCCTCCGTGCAGGAAATGCTGAATCTGGCCGGCACAAATTTTTACAACCCCTTCTGGGGCTACCAGAACGGCAAGGTCCGGAACGCCAGCATCTCGCGCACCCACCAGCCCTATGGTATCCTGACCCATGATTTCCGGATCAGCAACAAGACCAACCTCACCACGGCGATAGCCTATTCGACCGGAGAGCGGAGCACCACGGCGCTTGACTGGTACAACTCGGCAGACCCACGCCCCGATTATTACCGGTACCTGCCCAGTTATTACCTGTCCACCGATCCCGGCCAGGCCGCCCAGATGGCCGATGCCATGCGACAGGATGTCAACCTGCGCCAGATCAATTGGGATAAGCTCTTCCTCGCCAACCAGATCAGTAACGAGACCGTGTTCAACGCGGACGGGATTCCTGGCAATAATGTGACCGGCCGACGCTCCCGCTACATCCTCGAAGAACGGGTCATCGACGCGCAGCGGATCAACGCGAACACCGTGCTGAATACCCGTGTGGGCGACCATATCGGTCTCACTTTCGGGGCCTCCTACCAGAATCTGCGCAACAATTATTTCAAGCGCGTGAATGACCTGTTGGGTGGGGAGTTCTATGTGGACCTGAACCAGTTCGCGGAGCGTGATTTCCCCCTTAACCCGAATGCGAATCAGAATGACCTCAACCGACCCAATCGGATCCTGAAAGCGGGCGACCGTTTCGGCTATGATTATGATATGCACATCAGTAAGATCGCCGCCTGGGGTCAGGGGGTTTTCAAATTTTCGAAGGTCGATTTCTTTCTGGCCGGGGAGTTTTCCCAGACCGAATTTTGGCGGGAAGGAAAGGTCCGCAGCGGGCTTTTCCCCAACAATTCCTTCGGCAAGTCGACCGTCAACCGCTTTACCAACTTCGCGGTGAAAGGCGGAATCACGTACAAACTGGATGGCCGGAATTATTTTTACCTGAACGGATCCTACCTCACCCGGGCCCCCTTCTTCGAAAATATCTACATTGCTCCCCGCACGCGTGACTTCCAGCAGGAAAATCCCTTGAGTACGACCATCACCACCGTCGAGGGCGGATATATCCTGAACGGACCCAACCTGAAGGTCCGTCTCAGCGGTTACTATACCACCATGGAAGATGACTACAATGTCATGACCTTTTACCACGATGATTACCGGAATTTCGTGAATTATGCCCTGAGCAATATCGACCGGCTGCATTTCGGTGGAGAGCTCGGCTTCGAGGCCAAAGTCGCACCCGGCCTCTCCATCAACGGGGCCGCCGCTACGGGTCGGTATTATTTCAACAGCCGTCAGAACGCCATCATCACGCTCGACAACAGCGCATCGGAGCTGGGCCGGGAGACCATCTTCAACCAGAACTACCGCATTCCCTCCTCCCCGCAAGAAGCTTACAGCCTCGGAATCAATTACCGGTCGCCGAAATTCTGGTATGTCAGCCTCACCGGAAACTCATTCGATCAGACGTGGCTCGACTACAATCCCATCCGCCGCACCCAAGCGGCCGTCGAAGGGCTGGAACCCGGATCCGACCTCTGGAAGTCTATTTTGGGACAGACCCGCTGGCAGCCCCAATATACCCTTGACTTTTTCGGGGGCTATTCCTGGAAGCTGCCCCGTAGTATGGAGATCAACGGCAAATCCACGTTTCTTGTCCTGAACCTGGGGGTCAACAACATCCTCAATAACCAGGATATCATCACCGGGGGCTTCGAACAGCTCCGCTTTGATTTTGAGAACCGGGATGTCAATAAATTCCCGCCACGGGTATTCTATGGGTTCGGTATCAACTTTTTTGCCAGTGCCACCTTGCGCTTTTAAATCTATTCATCATGACCTTCAATCAGCATACCATGTCAACACAAACCTTTGGCCGTCTGTCCGGCCTGCTGCTGCTCTTCACCGCTGCAATCGTACTGAACGGCTGTAAAAAGACCTTCGATGAACCGGCCGGTCCGACCGATCCGGGTCTGACGGTCACCCACACGATCAAGCAACTCCGCGCCATGCACACGGTGTCTGGTGCCCTGGATGTGATCAATACCGATATGGTCATTTCCGGTGTAGTGGTGGCCAACGACAAGAGCGGTAACCTCTATAAGGAATTGTATATCCAGGACGGTACGGCCGGGATCAACGTCCTGCTCGATGCCACGGGCCTGTATAACAGTTTTCCCGTTGGTCGTAAGGTCTATATTAAATGCAAGGGCCTCTGCCTTTCCGATTACAACCGCCTGCCTCAATTGGGCGTGCGGGCTGTCGTTTCGGGAAGTCCCTCCCTGCAGGCCATCGCTGCCAACCTGGTAAATCAGTATGTTGTCGGTGCCACGCTCAATAATCCCGTGGTGGCCAAAGTGGTCACCGTTTCGCAACTCACTACAAATATGAGCGATGACAATCTGGGCACGCTGGTACAGCTTAACAATTATGAGTTTCTGCCCAGCGACACTTCCAAAACCTTCTCCGATACCTCTGCCTACCGGAACTCTGTCAACCTCACCGTGAAGGGATGTGCCGGTGGCAGCAATATCATTATCCGCTCGAGCGGATATGCCAACTTCGCCGGTGTGAACGTTCCCAACGGGAACGGCACCCTGACAGCTATCTATACGGTTTTCGGTACCACCAAGCAATTGATCATTCGAGACACTTCTGATGTGCGGTTCACCAATTTTCGATGCGGCCAGGGGCCG
>JBJOMF010000165.1:0-7917 GCA_046052505.1 Bacteroidota bacterium
TTCGCTCCGGCAAAATATACGGCCGCACCCAACTTGGAGGTCCGCACCACATGAAAACCCGTGGCGCTGACCGGTGTCCAGATCTTTCCGCCATCGATGGTGCGGTCGACACCGGACGGCCCGCAGGCAAAGGCTTCGTTCCTGGAAAAGTATTCCACACAGCTGCGATAGCCGCCCGGCGGAACCTGAGGAGTACGCCAGTTGCGGCCGCCGTTGTCCGTAAAGAAGCAGTTCAGTCGGGTGCTGCTATCCCGGTTAAAATCACCCCCCACAACGATCATTCGCTTACCGCCCTCTCGTTTCAGGTTGTCCCATACCGCCACCGAGTTGGCGCCGGTGGATTCACCCCCCTGCAGGATGGGTAGGTCGATCGTCTGATCCCGAATGAAAAGCCGGGAACGTCGGCCGCCACTCACGAAGACCGCTTGGTCCCTGTCCAGCGACCGGACATTGGTACCGCTTGCTGCGAAGCAGGCTTCACCGCTGTCGGCTCGAGGCCGGTCCTCAAGCGGACTATCCCGCCAACTGCGTCCACCGTCGAATGTGCGGGCAACGAAGAAACGGCCGTCCACCGGGTCGCCGAGCACGATGCCCGATTGCTCATTCCAGAACTCCATCGCGTCAAGGAACATCCGCTTATCGCGGTTCTCATAAACGACCGTCCACGACTCGCCGCCGTCGATCGTTCGGAGGATGTATGCGGGGGCACCGACACCCATGATCAGGGCTGTGCGGGCATCGAATGCTTCGATATCACGAAAATCCGTGCTTTCGAATCCTTTGACAACCCACCAATT
Organism: Bacteroidota bacterium; assembly: GCA_046052505.1. GTDB lineage: Bacteria > Bacteroidota > Bacteroidia > Chitinophagales > Chitinophagaceae > JJ008. The sequence continues at coordinate 798 of JBJOMF010000165.1, forward strand.
CCAGGTCTTACCCCCGTTGGTGGTCCTCCCAACAGTTCCCTTGCTGCCACTGACCCAGGCGACGTTGTCGTTTGCCACACTCAGACCCCGGAGACTGATGCCCGTACCCTCATGCAGCAGTTCGATCCGAAGTGTCGGAGCCTGCGCCAAGGCATGCTGAACCAACAGGAGGGCTACACAGGTGCGAATGGACCGGCTCATAGGATACAATCTAGGGAAAAAGTTCCGTTCAGGTATTGATGCGAAAGGATCACTTCAAGTTATTCACCAGTTCCTCGCGACTGACGACGCCCTGTTTCCGCCAAACCTCTTTCCCGTTCTTATAGATGATGAAAACCGGGATCGGCCCGATTTGCAATGCCGAAAGAAGTTCGGTGTGTACGCCTGCATCGATGGTGATGAGATGGAAAGGAGGTTGTTGTTTTCGGACTAGGTCGTCGATCACCGGTTTCATCCGAACACAGGGAGGGCACCACGGCGCCCCCACATCGACCAGCACGGTCCGGTCACCCGGGATCGATGTGGTGTACTGTGCCCAGGTGAGTGCGGGTTGGTTCCGCTGCCCCTCTACACTCTTGCCGGCACGCTTCCAGGCCTGTATCCCGCCCTGGAGTTCGACGACGCTCCGGAACCCTTCCGAACGCATCCAGGCAGCAGCTGCCGTACTGCGGCCACCGGAGAGACAATAGATATAAACGGATTGCTCCTTACTGAGATAGGAAATGCGCTCACGGAACTGTTCCTGTTGGGTCCAGTCTGCCTGCAGGGATCCGAAAAGATGCCCCGTACGGTATTCGGCTGCGGTCCGTACGTCCAGAAGTTGCACATTTTTTCCCGACATACCCGCCTCAAAGGCATCCGGACCCAGACTCTGCCCGTCAGACCGTTCGCTGTTCAAAAACAGCAACAGGGATACTAAAATCCGGGTAAACACGTTTTCCATTTGTGGGTTTTGCTTCAAATATAGTTCAGTGCAGCCCACTGGATATAAGGTACTTGTCTTTGATCCTTCCCGGTGGTCAGGCAACCAAAAATATCTTATTTTTAACCGGTCAAACCGTCATCTGTTCCCTGCATTCAGAAAACAGCTTCAACGCATGAAAAATCAACTTTTTGGCTGGCTGATTATTTCCCTGCTGGCCCTCAGCGGCTGTCAGAAAGAGCTGAGCTTCGAGGCCTCCGGCACGCCTGCCGAAGGCAGTTTGCAGGATGACGGAACAGGCGACTGTATGCCAAAGACCGTGAACGGCACCTATGCGGTAGGGCAGGCCCTTGTTCCCGATGCCAATACCGTCACGGTGGCCGTCAATGTAACGAAGACCGGAAATTACACGATCGCAACCGATACGGTGAACGGTTATTATTTCCGGGCCACCGGCATCTTTACCACAACCGGTATCACCAATGTAACCCTCCGCGGCAACGGTACACCCTTTGCCCAGGGGGTCAATAATTTCATCGTCGGTTTCGACAGCACGTATTGTGATATCCAGGTGACGGTAACGGCCCTGGCTACTTATACCCTGAGCGGAGCACCGAACGCCTGTACGGGCGCCCAGGTGAGCGGGGCCTATGCAAAGGATGTGGCCCTGACGGCCGCCAATACAGTGCAGCTCAATGTGAATGTGACCGCCCCTGGGTCTTATTCGATCAGCACGACCTTTCAGGGGATGACCTTTTCAGCGAATGGTGTGTTTGCGACCACCGGAGCGCAGACCGTAACCCTGACCGGGTCCGGAACGCCGACCACCCTCGGAGCCAATGTTGTTCCGATAACGGTCGGTAGCTCCACTTGCAGCTTCACGGTAACGGTGGTTGCTGCCGGTGCTGCTACCTTAGCTGGGGCTCCCGGTGCCTGTACGCCGGTCAACGTAGCTGGTACGTACACAGCCGGAACGGCCCTGGTGGCCGCGAACAAGGTCACGGTTACGATCGATGTAACCACGGCGGGCGCAATCAATATTTCCACCAATACGGTCAATGGCTATACGTTCTCTTTCTCGGGGAACATCGCTACGACCGGATCGCAGACCGTTGACCTGATCGGGACGGGCACGCCCACCCTGGCCGGCACCAATACATTTACCGTTACCCTTGGTGCCAGCAGTTGCACGTTCCCGGTTACTGTTACAGGTGGTGGCGGGGGAGCGGCCGTATTCACGGTCGATTGTGCGACCGCCGTGCCTGACGGGCTGTACGAGGCCACCTCACAGCTGAACGGCTCCAATATCGTGGATATCGATGTGAATGTCACTGCTACGGGGACGTACAACATTACGACCACCGCTACCAACGGCATGACCTTCACAGCAAGCGGAACGTTCACCACCACAGGTGTTCAGACCATAACATTGCGAGGATCCGGAACACCGGCGGCTGCAGGGACGTTCAATATTCCCGTTCCGGGTACACCCGGGTGTACCTTTCCGCTGACCGTGGATGCGGCTCCGTTGGTTGACTGGAAATTCACGGTGACCAACGCGCCACAGATCACCTATCAGGGACAGACGGACCAGGCGCAACTGGTTCCCACCAACCCGCCTTCCGTCGGATTCGCTATGACCGGCTCCAACTCTGCCGGCACGGACAATCTGACGATCCTGCTGAGCGATGTAAGCGGTGTGATCACGGCCGGCGAGACCTACAGCACCTCGGCCCTGCCCATTTTGAATTTTGCGGCCTTCAGCTACGACCTAGCCGATGGAAGTGATACGTATTCTGCGGACCCGACCACGACAGGGGCTTCCATGACCTTCACTGTAACGGCTCATAATGTGGCCACCAAGACCATCACAGGTACCTTCAGCGGTACGGCAAAGAATGGACTGGGTCAGACCATCACTATCACGGCAGGTAGTTTTACGGCAACGTATCTGTGATGCCGTTCCTCGCCGAACGCATAGCGGCCGCTCTTCAGGCGACCTTTTGCGTTCAAAAACCCTTCTTCTCTACCGAGGGGAGCGATGGTAATTTGAAATCGTCCAATGCGCTTTTCTGAGCGATGAGCTTTTCGATCTCTTCGATCTTTCGGGGTGCAAAGCGCGACAACAGCTCATAGCCACTTTCCGTGATCAGCAGGTCGTCCTCGATCCGCACGGCGATGCTCCACCATTTTTTGTCACAGGGACTTCCTTCCGGTATATAGATGCCCGGCTCGACGGTGATCACCATGTTTTTTTTGAGTGTTTGCATGCCACCCCGGTCGTGCACGTCAAGGCCGATATGATGTCCCAAGCCATGCGGAAAATAACGTCCGACATCAGCGGTATTCTTACTGATGCCCAGCCGCAGCAGTCCCTCCGCGATGACCTCGCGGGCCGCCGTTCCGGCATCAGCCCATCGCGACCCGTCACGCAGGGTCTTGAAAGCGGCCTCCTGCGCATCATATACGAGTTGGTAGATGGCCCGTTCCTCCGGTGAGAAGCGGCCGTCGGCCGGTACCGTACGCGTAACATCAGCAGTATATCCGTGGTATTCCGCACCCACATCCATCAGCAGCAGATCCCCGCCGATGCGTGTCTTGCTGTTCTCCGTATAATGCAGCACACATCCGTTCTCTCCGGAACCTATGATGGAACCATAGCCGACGCCTTCAGCCCCGTATTTCTTATGGACATATTCGTGGAGCCCCTGTATCTCCAGTTCCGACATGCCGGCATGAAGGGTCTTCATGACTTCATTCTGTCCCTGACAGGAGATCTCCACGGCTTTCCGCAGGAGGTCCAGTTCCTCGGGGGTTTTGATCGCACGCAGAATTCCGGTGAATTCGCGGTAGCGGCGTGTGTCAAACCGATCCTGTCCGTTCAGGCTTGCCGGCATGCCCGACCGGTTCTTGAATTGTTCGATGAGGTCGTAGAGGTCGGCACGGTCAGGTCCGTTCGGGACATCTGTGGGCAGCCGGTCCATCAGGATCGTGGAGAAGGCCGTGAGGTCGATCGGGAATCGCTGAAATGCCTCTCCGTTGAACGCGAACGGGATGCCCAATTTTTCGCGGGCACCCTCTACGCCCAGCCGCTTGCCCGTCCATTGTTCCGCTTGTGCATTCCGTTTCTGTACAAAGAGTAGTTCTTTGTACTTGTTGCCGGCCGAGTCGGACTGCTCCTCCTTGAAAATCAGCAACAGTGCATGGGGTTCCCGGTAGCCGCTGAAGTAGTACAGGTCTGGATTCGCATGGTATAAATACTCTACATCGTTCGAGAAGGTTCGGGTGGGATAGGCAAACACCACCGCAACCGAGCGGTCCGGCATCAGTTGTCGCAGTGCCTCTCGCCGGCCCGCATGAAAAGACGCTGGTAGTTGATCTTTCGGCAGCGCATTATCAGTCTGACCCAGCAGCGGGGTTACGGCAATTAGTAAAACTAACAGCAGCATACGGAAGCGCATGGTATACGGAGGCATGGGATCGATTTATCCTCCAATATAGAACATTCCGTATGGAATAAAGGGGGCGATCAATCCTCCTCACTGTCGTAGTAGGCTTCGCCGCTGCTCTTGAACTGCTCTTCCCATTCCTTGACCTTCTCATCGCTCAGGCACTCGATGATGTCTAGGATCCGGTCTTTTTTCAGTTTCCACTCCGTTGCGCCGGGGTCGTCGTATCGGATGATGAAGAGGCAGAGGTCCGTTTCCATCGCCACGCGGATCAGGCGAACGGGTGCCTCCTCGGTCTCGCGGACGAGGTAATAACAACCGGTTTCCAGCAGATCGTAGGTGTACATGTTCTGTTAAGCCTCTTTGGACGGCCTTCCACTAAAGTGACGGGAATCTAACGGGTGGGTAGTGAGCTACAAAGTTACGAAGCGGCGGGAACGGACAAGTCCCGGATTTGTTAAATCACATATAATTGAATATCAAGCCACTGTAAGGCTTAAATAAAAAAGATCCACGATCCGATAGGCCGTTACAACCGGGTGATCCTCATTTCGACGCGTCGGTTTCGGGCACGGTTGGCTTCGGTATCGTTGGGTGCGATGGGCTGATCAGGTCCATAGCCCCGGATGGCGATTCGCCCGTCGTCGATCCCTTTTGAAACCAGGTAGTCCTTGCAGCTCCTTACCCGTTTCAACGACAGATCCCGGTTCAGGGTGCTGCCCCCTTCCGATGAGGTATGACCGGATAGCTGGACTTCCATGGTGGGATGTTGATTGAGCAGGGCTGCGAGGCGTTCGAGTTCAAGTTTGCCCGGTGCCAGAAGCGTGGCGCTGTTTACCTGAAATTGGATATTATTCAAGACCACGGCGTCTCCCTCCTGCAACGTTGCTTGGTTGAATGTCACTTTCTGCGAAGGACGCAACGCCAGTTCCACCGGCTCCAGGTCGGATCCGTCAATGGCATCCGCCTGCTTCTCATCGGAAAGATAGCCCGACTTGGAACCGCGTACGATCACGAGTCCGGCCGGCACATCTCCCAGGGTGAACGTGCCATCCGCTGTACTGACGACCGTGCCGAATTCCTCTACGGCCACCGTGGCCCCTGCGATCGGCTCACGCGTTACGGCATCGATCACGCGCCCGGTGACGGTACCACGGTTGACATAGCGGGGATTGATGACCAGTTTCAGGAAATCGATGGCGTAGCCGTCCCCCTGACCCGAGGTCGGGTCATCGATGGATACCACCAACGAATCGCCGGAGAGACGTGCCAGCAATTCGGGGGTCAGGCGAACCCGTATCAGCTTACCGACCGGTCCGGTCTGATTGACGCGGCTGAGCAAGCGCTCCGCCTCGGTGAACCGCAGTCCGTTCACCTTTACCTGAAAGCGCGAGCGGAAAACGGGCGACTGGAAGTCGTCGATATATAGCTGCAGGTCGGCCGAATCGATCTGGACCTCCCGTAATGACGCCAGCGGCATTACCATGGGCTGAGGCCGGTTGTCGCCCCGCTGCGTGGTGCCGCAGTAGCCGTCTTGCCCTTTGCCCGATCCGTATCGGAAACTCGACGGTACCATGATGCGGTCGGTACCACCGGCATTACCGGGCTGGGCTTTCCAGGGAAACGCGTGCGACCAGGTTGTGCGGCCAGAGAACGGGTCGAAGTACTCATCGAAGCCAAAGCCCAGGTTGTCGATATCTCCGATCCGGATCATCAGATCGGCCTCCGGCGTCGCACGAAGGACCAGTAACTGCTGGCTCCAGTCACCGTCGGAAGGCGTTTGCCGTTGCGCGAACGAAAGGGCGTGAACGATCAGGGCCAGCAACAGGGTGGAGGCGTTCTTCATGCGATGTGGTTTGGTATAAAGATATTCCCTTTTTACTGGGGGTTGGGACCCGGTCTGATCCCCAAGCTTTATTTTCCCCACCTGTTGATAAGTACGGGCCTCCGCGGCAAGAGGGGCTATCTATATTTGTCCGGTACCTGCGACGACCTCCCCGTAGGGAGGTTTTTTGTGCCAGCCCGCTGATCCTGAAACCTTAGTACCGGTCACATGAGCAAGAAAACCACCCCCGATACCGATCTGTTCGCCTATGACGAGGACAGTATCCGGTCGCTCGACTGGAAAGAGCATATCCGTCTGCGGCCCGGTATGTACATCGGAAAGCTGGGGGACGGATCCTCGCCGGATGACGGTATCTACGTACTGGTCAAGGAAGTGGTGGACAACTGTATCGATGAGTTCACCATGGGGCATGGAAAGACCATCGAGATCAGCATCGAGAACCGGCAGGTGACCATACGCGACTTTGGACGCGGCATCCCGTTGGGTAAGTTGGTGGACGTGGTGAGTAAGATCAATACCGGTGCCAAGTATGACAGCAAAGTCTTCCAAAAGTCGGTTGGTCTGAACGGGGTGGGGACCAAAGCGGTCAATGCACTGAGTCAGTCGTTTCGTGTCACCGCTATCCGAGAGGGACGGGAGAAATCCGCCGAATTCGAACGGGGCGCCCTGGTCCGAGAACACAAGGAAGCCAAGACCACAGCACCCAACGGTACGCTGGTGCAGTTCACTCCCGACGAGACCGTGTTCCGTAATTTCAGGTTCATCCCTGAGTTCCTGGAAAGCCAGATCTGGAATTACTGCTACCTCAACGCGGGCTTACGCATTCAATTCAACGGCAAAAGCTTTGTGAGCCGTAACGGACTTCTCGATCTGTTGCAGCGAAAGACCAACGAAGATGAGATC
>JBJOMF010000166.1:0-2511 GCA_046052505.1 Bacteroidota bacterium
CGGCCAGTTGAATCAGGAGACCTTCGATCGCTTCTCCTTCGTGCCCATGCTATCGGGCAGGGAGCAATGATCCGTTCGGCCTTTCCCGTTTCCTTCCTATCTTTCCCTATCATTTTGCATCTATGCGTCTTCTTCCCTTTTCCATATCCGCGGTGCTCACTACCGCCTTGGTCATTGCGCTGGAAAAGCCTTGGGGCCCGGTACCACCCATGGGAGCGTTCCTGAGCCCCCAGCACGGATTCTGGCAAAATGCGGAACCGGCCGGTCAGGGTTTCGATGCCGACTTAACAGTTTCGGGCCTGAAAGGAAAGGCTACCGTTCACTTCGATGAACGGCTGGTGCCGCATGTATTTGCGGAGAACGATGAGGACCTTTATTTCATTCAGGGGTACCTGCATGCCCGATTTCGCTTGTTTCAGATGGACCTGCAGACGCGGGCCGCCGCCGGTAGGGCCAGTGAGATCGCCGGGGAGAAGGCCTTGTCCTACGACCGCGAACAACGCCGACTTGGGATGGTCTATGCCGCCGAAAACGCCCTGATCGAGATCGAGAAAGACCCGAAAAGCCGGTCGGTTTTCGATGCCTATACCCGTGGGGTCAATGCCTGGATCAGTTCATTGCGCGTTTCCGACTATCCGGTGGAGTACAAACTGTTGAATATCCGTCCCGAGAAATGGTCGAATTTGCGGACGGCCCTGCACCTGAAGATGATGGCCAAGATGCTGACCTCCGGTACCGAGAGTGACCTTGCCAATACCAATGCCCGTTCTATTTTCCTGCCCGACGAACTGCGCCTGCTGTACCCGCAGGTTCCGGATTCGCTGGTGCCCATCATTCCAAAGGGGACGGCTTTCGATCCACCCGCTATCGTACCGATCAAGCCTGCCGGGGCGGATTCGCTTTACCTGAATCGCCGAGATACGGTACTGTCACGGGAGACGGACCGTCCCGACCCCGGTAACGGAAGCAACAATTGGGTCGTGTCGGGAAGTAAGACCCGAAGCGGGGCCCCCATCCTCTGCAACGACCCGCATCTGGACCTCACCCTGCCATCGATCTGGTATGAGATACAGCTGGCCACGCCCACCAGCAATGTATACGGAGTCTCCCTGCCGGGGAGTCCGCTGGTGGTCATCGGATTCAACGACAGTATTGCCTGGGGGGTTACCAACGCACAGCGGGATGTAAAGGATTATTATGAGATCCGCTTTCGGGATGATACCCGCCGGGAGTACTGGTACAATGGCCGGTGGGAGCCAGCCAGACTTCGTGTCGAGCAGATCCGCATCCGTGGGGGAAAGACCTTTTATGATACGGTGGCCTATACGGTGTTCGGTCCGGTTCAGTTCGATACCCGTTTCGGGAACGAGCGTTCGGCCGACCGCAACCTGGCCGTACGGTGGACGGCTCATGATGCCAGTAATGAAGGGTTGACGCTGTACAAACTCAACCGGGCCCGTAATTATTCTGACTATGTCGATGCCATCCGGCATTTCACCTGTCCCGGCCAGAATTTCGTCTTTGCCTCTAAGTCCGGTGATATCGCCATCTGGCAACAGGGGAAATTCCCGGCCCGCTGGGCTCGTCAGGGCCTCTACGTGATGCCAGGAATTGACTCCGCATTTCGCTGGCAGGGTTTCATTCCGCAAGGCGAGAATCCCCATGCCCTCAACCCCGAGCGGGGGTTTCTAGAAAGTGCCAACCAGCGGCCCGTTGATTCCACCTACCCGTATTTCATACCCGGGGACTATATCAACCCAAGGGCCGTTTCCATCGAACGCAAACTCTCCGGTATGACGGGCATATCCGTGGAGGACATGATGGCCCTGCAGTCGGACCTGTTCAATTCACTTGCAGAGGATGCGCGTCCGCTCATGCTGCGCTACCTCAGGGAGTCGGAATTGAATGCGGTGGAACGCAACTACCTGGAACGGTTCCGGTCCTGGGACCTGCAGGCCGGTCCCGGATCCCAATCGCAGACCATCTATCAATGCTGGTGGGACAGTATCGAGGCGGGCATCTGGCGCGACGATCTCACCCGCATTTCACCCGCGGCACCCTGGCCTACAGAACAGACCACCATGGAGATCCTGCAGCGCGATTCGGCTTTGAAATATGCGGATGATATCCATACGCCACAGCAGGAAACATTGTATGATATCGTGACGAAGGCCTTCCGCCAAACGGTTTCGGTACTGTCGGAACGGGAAAAGGAGGGTAAATTGGAGTGGGCGGCGTTCCGCAACCCCACGGTCTATCATTTGATCCGAGATCTGAAGGGCTTTGCACGCTCGGGTCTTCGTGTCGGTGGCAACGGGAACATCATCAACGCGATCACGCACACCCACGGTCCCAGCTGGAGGATGGTCGTGCACCTCACGGCCGAGACAGAAGCCTATTCGGTCTATCCCGGTGGGCAAAGTGGCAATCCCGGCAGCCGCTTCTATGATGACTCTATCGACCGTTGGGCCGAGGGCCGGTATAACCGTTGCTGGTTCATGCGGAATGATG
>JBJOMF010000167.1:0-11498 GCA_046052505.1 Bacteroidota bacterium
GAGCCCTTACCAAGTACCTGTTGCAGTGGGAGGGGATCGTCTTTCGTGCCGTTGAGGTGGATGCGGAAAAAGTGGAATACCTCCTTCAAGCCTATCCGGCCTTGCGGGAAAAACTCCTGCATCAGGATTTTCTGAAGATTGAACCCCCGTTTGAGGGACCTTTTACCGTGACCGGTAATTTCCCGTATAATATTTCAACCGAGATCCTGTTCCGCATGATTGAGTGGAAAGAGCAAGTGACCTGCATGGTAGGCATGTTCCAAAAAGAGGTGGCCCTTCGGGTAGCCGCTCTTCCGGGATCCAAAATATACGGTGTAACCAGTGTACTGGTGCAGGCTCATTATCAGGTCGACTATCTGTTTGATGTGAGCGAGCAATGCTTCCAGCCGCCTCCGAAGGTGAAAAGCGGTGTGATCCGCTTGCTGCGACGAAGCGATGAGGTGCCGGTTCGTTCCGATGTCCATCTGACCCGGTTGGTTAAGACGGCATTCATGCAGCGCCGCAAGACACTGCGTAACGCGGTGTCTTCCTTGTTTCCGGCAGCGGAGTTGGCCGACCCGATTTTCCAACAGCGGGCGGAACAGCTTTCCGTCGCTGATTTTGCATCACTCACCTTCCGGATGAAATGAGAAAGGTCGTCATTACAGCCAAAGCCCATCCGTACCTGGCCGACCGTCTTCGGGAAGCCGGCATGGAGGTTCTATACCATCCGTCTATCACACCGGAGGCGTTGTGGGAACTGATACCCGAAATCGAAGGGCTGGTGATCACCACCCGCTTACAGGTAGATGCGAAGCTGATCGATCGTGCTGCACGCTTACAGTGGATCGGACGGCTGGGCAGTGGAATGGAACTGGTCGATACCGAGTATGCGAAAAGTCGGGGCATTCGCTGTGTAAGCAGTCCGGAAGGCAACCGTACGGCCGTTGCCGAGCATGCACTCGGATTGCTCCTCGGCCTGATGCATCGGATCGGGCACTCGTTCCGCGAAGTGCAACAGGGCCTTTGGAAGCGCGAGGAGAACCGCGGTCTGGAACTGACCGGAAAGACCGTTGGGATCATCGGTTATGGAAACACAGGAAGTAGTTTTGCCCGACTCCTGGCTCCGTTCGGTGTAACGGTATTGGCCTATGACAAATATCTTTCCGGTTTTGGTTCCGGGTACATACGGGAAGCTACGCTTGAGGAGGTTCAGCGTCATGCTGAGGTTCTCAGTTTTCACGTGCCGCTTACCGAAGAGACCCGCCACATGGCCGATACCGCGTTCTTCCAGGCCCTTCAGCAGGCTCCCTTCCTGTTGAATTGCTCAAGGGGCGGCGTTGTGAGCACGGCCGCCCTCATCGACGGTTTGGAGAACAAGCGGTTGCGTGCGGCCGGATTGGATGTACTTGAAAATGAAGACCTCGGCCAACTGAGTCCGGCCGAGCAGGAACAGTTACGCTGGCTTTCGGCACAGCCCAACGTGATCATAACTCCACATATCGCCGGGTACACGTACGAGGCCTTTTACAAGATGAGCCATGTGCTTTTGGAAAAATTGGGTTTCGGGTCCGGGTATCGCGAATAAAAAATATCGATTATATTTGCCTATCATGCAACGCTTCAGCCGGTCTGGGGCGTTGTTATTTTTTTTCAAAAAGGAACTGTCATGGGTGATCTGCAATATGTAACACGGGACACGCTGGAACAGATGAAGGCCGACCTGCAACGGATGAAGACCATCGACCGCCCTGCAGCCAGCCGGGCTATCGCGGAGGCACGGGAAAAAGGTGACCTGAAGGAAAATGCCGAGTATGATGCCGCCAAGGAAGCGCAGGGTCTGCTCGAGGCCCGCATCGCCGCTATGGAAGGTGCGTTGGCCACTATCCGGGTGATCGATGAATCAAGCATTGATACCAGTAAGGTCTCCATCCTGACCCGCGTGACCCTCACCAATCTCAATACGAAAAAGCAGGTCACGTATCAGATCGTCAGTGAAAAGGAAGCAGACCTGAAGAGCGGAAAGATCTCCGTAACCTCGCCGATCGGTAAAGGTATCCTGGGCAAGGTGGTGGGCGATACTGCCGAGGTACAGGCACCTGCCGGCATGTTGCGTTTCCAGATCGAGTCGATCACCACCTGAGCTGCGTTCCAGTATCGAAACTGGCCGACATCCGGTGCCGTGCTCTGTCGGATGGGATCCTCCCGCTCCGATCGGTTAGAGGCCTCAACCCAATAAATATGCATCCATGACCCTGTTTTCCCGAATCATTTCCGGAGAGATCCCTTCCTATAAGATCGCTGAGAACGATCGGTTCGTTGCGTTTCTGGATATTTTTCCGCAGCGGGAGGGACATGTGCTGGTCGTTCCCAAAACAGAGACCGACCGGTTCTTCGACCTGTCGGATACGGAACTTTCCGGGATCCTCCTGTTTGCACGGCCGATCGCACGGGCCATCGAGCAGGCCTTCCCTTGTGCCCGTTGTGGCATGAGTGTAATAGGACTGGAAGTGCCACATGCACACCTGCATCTGGTGCCGATCGATACGGCTGATGACCTCAATTTCACAGGTCCAAAGGGAAAGGCCTCTGAGGAATATCTTCGTCAGGTGCAGGAGCGTATCCTAGCGGCGCTCCAAGTAAAAGGCTGACCGGAATTATTTACCCTTCACCCGATCCGGATGTTCCCGGATGTAATCGGCCCAGCCCTTCCCCCGTCCGGTTTTTTTCAGTACTGGTGACGTAGTCTGATAATGGTGACAGAGTGCCACGGCCAGGGCATCGGTGGCATCGTACTGCCGCGTCTGGCTTTTGAACGACAGGATGGTCTGCAGCATCTTCATGACCTGTTCCTTGTCTGCGTTCCCGTTACCGGTCACGGATTGCTTCACTTTTTTGGGAGAGTATTCCGTGATGGACAGTCCGTGGCGAAGTGCGGCCGCCATAGCCACGCCCTGGGCACGCCCCAGTTTGAGCATGCTCTGAACGTTCTTGCCGAAGAAAGGTGCTTCGATCGCGAAATCCGTAGGCTGGTATTTCACGATGAGTCCGCTGACGGTATTAAAGATGAGCTGCAGTCGCCGGTACGGCTCTTTGATACGTCCCGGTTTGAGAACACCCAACTCGAGCAGGGATACCACGGGGCCGGTGACCGTGATCAGTCCATAGCCCATGACAAGTGTGCCGGGGTCGATGCCGAGGATGATTTTATCAGGCGATTGCAAGGGGGACTGTATTTTTACAAGATTAATGAAGTGGCGCCGTAAAAGCAAGGTTCTCATCAATTACGTGCTGGGTCCGCTGCTCTTCGTCTGGCTGGCCGGCTCACTCTACCGGCAGATCGAACGTCAGCCCGGTCTGGAAGCGGCCTGGATACAGATCCGTGAATCGTTCCGCCGTCCGGTTGTCTGGAATCTCATTGCTGTTGTACTGCTCGTCGGGGTCAACTGGGGGTTGGAAGCGCTGAAGTGGCAATGGTCGGTACGCAGCGTTCGCTCCCTTTCATTTGGTCGCTCTTATCTGGCCGTGTTGGCCGGCATCCCTTTTTCGGTAAGCACGCCGAACCGGATCGGGGAATTTTTCGGCCGGATGCTGTATATGCCTGAGGGTAGCCGGTTACGTACCATCTCCCTAACTATTGTGGGAAGCATCAGCCAGCTGCTGATCACCCTGATGGCGGGGAGCTGCTCCCTATTGGTCTTGCGGTCCGATATCGCAGCGCGGCAACTGATCGCACCGCTTTGGATGGATGTCATTTGCTGGGGGGTATTCCTGGTAACGGCCGGCACCCTGTTGTTCTACTTCCGGATCTCCTGGCTGGTGCAGTGGATCGGTCGTATCCCCATCACCCGACGGTTCTCCCATCTCTTCGATGCGCTTGTGTATTTAAAACCGCAACTCCTAATGCGGCTGCTGTTCTTTTCGGGCTTACGCTTTTTTGTCTTTATCCTGCAGTATTATCTCCTGTTTCGCCTTTTTGGGGTGGATCCAGGCTGGGCCGCCGTATGGTGGACGGTCAGTGCCTCGTTCCTGGTCATGTCCATCATTCCCACCATCGCCGTGGCGGAACTTGCCCAACGGGGTACGGTTCTCACAGTGCTGGTCGGACTTTACAGTGTGAACGAGCTGGGTATCCTGCTGGCGACGATCGGCATCTGGTTCCTGAACCTGATCCTCCCGGCGATCATCGGAAGCCTGCTCATCTTGCGAATGCGCCGTATTTTCTCCACCGCGAACGAGGACTAGATCATCACAGGTCAGCTAGTTTCAGAAAGCGGTCGGGTCGAACACCCCGGTCCGTTCGCTGCAGTGAACAACACTCCTGAAGGGGGTCGTGCTCGAAGAACAGCAGGTAGTTGCCGTCGGCGGCCTCGCTCAAAAAGGATCTCTTTTCCCGGAGGGTCGTCAGCGGGAACATGTCATAGGCCATTACATAGGGGAGTGGCAGGTGCCACTGGGAGGGGAGTAGGTCCGCCATGTAAACGATGGTATGTCCCTTGTAGCGGATCTGAGGCAGCATCATGCTTTCCGTATGTCCGCTTACGAAGCGGATGGAGAGATCAGGTGCAAAAGGGGTCTCACCCAGACGTTCGTTCGCGGGTCCGCTGACGTCGATGAACCGAAGCTGACCGCTTTCCGCGATCGGCAGGATGTTCTCTTTCAAGAAGGAGGCCTTCTCCCGCTCGTTGGGTTGAACAGCCCAGTGCCAGTGGGGCTGGTTGCTCCAGTACGTGGCTTTGGGGAAAGCCGGAACGTATCGGTCCCCGTCACGGCGGATGCTGCCCCCGCAGTGGTCGAAATGCAGGTGCGTGAGGATCACATCGGTGATCTCTTCCCGGTGGAACCCGTGCCGGGCCAGCGAGCCATCGAGGCTCTCGTTCCCGTGGAGGTAATAATGACCGAAGAACTTGGCATCCTGCTTATCGCCTATACCGTTGTCGATCAGGATCAGCCGGTCGCCGGCCTCGATCAGCAGGCAGCGCAACGCCCAGCTGCACAGGTTGTTGGCGTCCGCGGGGTTCAGGGTATTCCAGATGCTCTTGGGAACGACGCCGAACATGGCACCGCCATCGAGTTTGAACGATCCGGTAGGGAGGCTATACAATTTCATGAGGTGCCTTTTTTTCCGCAGCCCGAGTTGCGAGGAGAAGTGCCAGCCCGACGACGAAGATCGTCATCAAAGCGAGTACGGAGGTACGTTGTGATCCGGTCAGTTCCGTGAGGAATCCGAAGATGAACAGTCCGAACACGGCAGCGATCTTTTCCGACACGTCATAAAAACTGAAGAACGATGCCGTGTCGCGGGTCTCCGGCATCAGCTTCGCATAGGTGGAGCGACTGAGCGACTGGGTACCGCCCATGACGAAGCCTACCAGTGCGGCCAGCACATAGAACGCATAGATCCCGCCACGCGGAACGAAATAGCCGGCGATACAAAGACCGATCCAAAAGACCACGCAGCCGATCAGGGCATTGAGATTGCCGATCCGTCCCGACAGCCGGGAGATCGCAAAGGCCCCGGGGATGGCGATCAGCTGAATGAGCAGGATCGCGATGATCAGGTTGGTGGCCGGAATGGCCAGTTCCCCTTTGCCGTATAGGGAAGCGGAAAGCATGATCGTCTGCACCCCCATATTGAAAAAGAAAAAGGCGACCAGGTATCGTTTGAGTACCGGGAGTTTGGTGAGGAACCCCCAGACCTTCCTCAGTTCGCGGTATCCCTGAGTGAGCACCCGGCCCTGTGACGTATCTCCGGCAGGCACGGATCGGGGCAACCGGCTCAAGGAGAACTGACCAAAGCCCCACCACCAGAGGCCGACCAGCAGGAAGGCCGTGCGGAACTGGATCGTGGAGGTGATCCCGGCCCCTTCGGTGCCGCCTACGATACCGGGAAAGAAGACCAGCACGAAGCAGATGATCTGCAAGATCACGCTTCCAATGTATCCGTATGCGAATCCCCGGGCACTGACCCGGTCCCGGTCTGCCGGTGCTGCGATCTCGGGGAGATAGGAATTATAGTATACCAGGCTGGCCCAGTAGCCTACACAGGCCACGACCATGCAAATGATGCCAAGGGTGAAGCGACTGACATTACCCCCGATCAATCCGGTGTCCGTATCGAAAAAGAACAGAGACCCGCAGGCCAGACAGCCCATGGTCAGAAAAAAATTCATGAAGCGTTTCTTGTTGCCGCGGTAGTCGGCAATGGAGGATAGCAGTGGTGAGATCAACGCTACGATCATGAAGGCAACGGCCAGCGCATAATTATAGAGGGAAACGTTCACGAAATCCCTTCCCAGGAACCGGATCGTGGTCTGAACCCCCTCCCCCGCGCCGTGGCTGGTGATGGCCTCATAATACGCAGGGAAAATGGTAGAGGTTATGACCAGATTATATACGGAATTGGCCCAGTCGTACATGGCCCAGCCGTTGATCACCTGTTTGGGTGCCGTTTGCATGCGGGTGTTTGAGTAAAAATAGGACTTTGATAACGAACTCCGGGGGCGCTATGCCGGCAGGTGCTTCAGCAGGATCAGGGCCAGCAGGGCCAGCCCGGCAACGATGCGGTAATAGCCAAAGAGCCGGAAGCCGTGGCGCTGGAGAAAACCGATAAAGAAACGGATCGCAAGCAGGGCGACCACAAAAGCGACGGCGTTTCCGATGGCAAAGAGGCGGATGTTCCCCGCATTGAGTTCGGAATACCCTTTCAGGAGTTTATAGCCGGTGGCCGCTGCCATCGTGGGCACGGCGAGGAAGAACGAGAACTCGGCCGCCAGCCGGCGCGTCAGCTGTTGCTGCATGCCGCCGATGATACTGGCCGCGCTGCGGCTTACGCCCGGGATCAAGGCCAGGCATTGCCAAAGTCCGATCCGGAAAGCGGTCCGTTGGGTGATCGCTTCCTCCTGTTCCACCCGCTCGTGCCGGAACAACCGGTCGATGAACAGCAAGACGCATCCACCTACGATCAGCGAGATGGCGACCGTTAGCGGACTGTCGAGCATGGCATCGATGGCATCGGAGAGAGCGAATCCCAGTGCTAGTGCGGGTAGCACCGCGATCATCAATTTCCCGTAGAAGGCCCAGCGCTGCGTACGGAGGGGCGTCAGAAAACGCTTCCAGTACAGTACCACGACCGAAACGATGGCACCCAGCTGGATGCCCACCGTATAGAGCTTTGTGAAATCCGAGGATTCCACGCCCAGAAATTTTTCAGCAATGATCATGTGCCCGGTGGAGGAGACCGGAAGGAATTCCGTCAATCCTTCCACGGTGGCGATCACAAGGGCTTCGGTCAGCGTCATGATGCGGCTTGGAACGACCGGGCTCGGGGGGCAGCGAACCGATCCCCGTGGGGGATCCGTTCAGACCTGTCTCAGGCGGTCTTTTTGGGACGTTTGAAGATGGCGTAGATCTCGATGACCAATCCGGCCAGGATGAGCAGCGGGGCGATGGTGATGCGGGTGGTGCTGTACACGGCGCCGCTTTCGAATACGGCGGGATCCTGATTGCTTTTTCCGCCCGACATCAGGAGGAGGCCTGCGGCGATCACGGCCAGGCCGATCAGCATCCAGCGGTAATTGTCCCGTTCAAAGAAGGAGGCCGTATTTTTTTCACTCATCGGGTTCTGATTTTAAGCTGCCAAGATACAGAAAAGGGACATTCTCTTCGCCGGGTTAGTAGAGGTCGTCCAGCCGCATCTTCAGGTACTTGACCACGCTGCGGTGGGTACTGTACAGCGTGATGCCTACGCCCAGCAGGATCAGGATAAAGAACAGCAGCAGCAGCAGTTTCGCATCATGGATGACGCGGAGCCAGCTCACCGACCCCTCAGCCACCACGATCAGGAAGTACAGGGCTCCGGAAGCGATCACCCCGCTGAGGGCCCCGTTGACCACCGCCCGGGTGTTGAGTGGACGGGCGATGAAGCCCCGCGTGGCACCGACCATCTGCATGGTCTTGATCAGGAACCGGTTGCTGAACATCGCCAGCCGGATCGTGTTGTCGATCAGGATGATCACGACCAGAGAGATCAGCAGTACGATGGTCAGCAGTACGATGCTCACCACGCGGATGTTCTTGTTCAGCTTTCCTACCAGTGCTTCCGGGTATTTGACATCGCTCACGTAGGTCTGGGCCTCGATGTCCTTTCGGATGGCAGCCAGGGAGTCGAGCTGCACATACGGGCGCTTGATATGGAAATAAATGGCATTGGGCAGGGGATTCTCGCTCAGCACCCGGCTCCAGTCCTCGTTCTCCTCTTCCATATATTGCTTTTTCCCCTCCTCCTTCGACACGTACTGTATCGATTTCACATAGGGCTTTTCGGTGATGTACTGCATGAGCGCGGCGCTGTCCTTCCGGTTCAGGTCGCCCCGCAGGTAGGCCCGTACTTCCACGTTCTCCTTGAAGTAATCGCCCAGTTTGTTGGCATTGATCACCAGCCATCCGATGATCCCCAGCAGGAAAAGGACCAGGGTGACACCGAGGATGGACATGAAATAGGAAGGCTTGCCTCTCTTGATCGATGCTTTTCCGGTACTGCTCATGGGTAATTTATAAGGGACGTTCCGGTACGACGGAACGTTTCAAAAATAACCAATTCAGGGCTACATTCAGTATTTTTACCGCCCCCCGCCGGGGCTTTTTAGGGAATAATTATATGGAATACACCTTCCGCGAGATCGAGTCCAAGTGGCAGCAGCGCTGGAAGGAAACGCATGCCTATCGGGTATCCAACGACAGCACCCGCCCCAAGTGTTATGTGCTCGATATGTTTCCGTATCCAAGCGGATCGGGATTGCATGTCGGCCACCCTCTTGGTTATATCGCCTCTGATATTTACAGCCGGTACAAACGGCTGAAGGGATACAACGTGCTCCATCCGATGGGCTATGATGCCTTCGGGCTTCCGGCAGAGCAATACGCGATCGACCACGGGATCCATCCGGCCGTATCCACGCAGGATAATATCACCAATTTCAGACGACAACTCGATACGATCGGGTTTTGTTATGATTGGGAACGCGAGATACGCACCAGCGACCCCTCGTACTATAGATGGACCCAGTGGATCTTCCTGGAACTGTTCGGGGCGTTCTTCAACCGCGTCACCCGCAGGGCAGAGCCCATCGAAATCCTGATCGGGGCCTTTGCCTCGGAGGGGAACGCCACGCCACTGGTGCGCGATACGGGCGCCCGGTTCAGCGCAGCAGACTGGAAGGCTTTTCCCGAACACCGCCGCCTGGAGATACTGATGGAACACCGGCTGGCCTATTGCGGTCACGGCGAAGTGAACTGGTGCGAGGCGCTGGGCACCGTGCTCGCCAATGATGAAGTCGTCAACGGGGTCAGCGAACGGGGCGGTCATCCGGTGGTGAAGAAGAAACTGCGGCAATGGTATCTCCGGATCACTGAATACGCCGACCGCCTGCTGGAAGGACTGGACCGCATCGAGTTCAGTGAGGCCATGAAGGATATGCAGACCAACTGGATCGGCCGCTCCTCCGGTGCCGAGATCGATTTCCCGTTTCAGGACCACCGCGGTGCTCTTCGGGTATATACCACCCGGCCCGACACGATATTCGGTGTCGACTTTCTGGTCATCGCCCCGGAGCATGCACGGCTTTCCGAGTTCATCGCTCCGGACAGACAGGCTGAGGTTGAAACCTACATCGCCTGGGTGAAGAGCCGCAGCGAACGTGAGCGAATGGCCGAGAAGAAGGTCAGCGGGGTTTTCACGGGTTCCTATGCCCTGCATCCCTTTACCGGAACGCCGGTACCCATCTGGACCGCCGAGTATGTGCTGGCGGGCTACGGGACGGGCGCCATCATGGGCGTGCCCTGCGGGGATGAGCGGGATCATGCGTTCGCGACGCATTTCGGGATACCGGTCACCAATATAATCGGCAGCCAGTACAACGGGGAGGCGGCCAATCCGACCAAGGCGGCCATTTTGGAGCGATCCGATTTCCTCAACGGGCTTCCCATGCATGAGGCCATCGAAGTGGCCATCGATGCGTTGGAGTCGCAGGGGCGGGGAATCCGCAAAGTGAACTATAAAATGCGGGATGCCGCCTTCAGCCGGCAGCGTTATTGGGGAGAACCCTTTCCGGTACGATGGTCGGACGGGGTGGCCCTGCCACTCGATCCGGCGGAACTGCCCCTACAGCTGCCGCATGTGGACACCTACAAGCCCGGCCCGGAAGGGGAGGGGCCTCTGGCCAATATTCCGGAATGGACCGGCCGTAACCTGGAGACCAACACCATGCCCGGTTATGCGGGGTCCTCCTGGTACTTCCTTCGGTATATGGACCCTGCGAATACGGACTCGTTCTGCAGCCGCAAGGCCTCCGATTACTGGGGTCAGGTAGACCTGTACATCGGTGGTACCGAGCATGCGGTAGGGCACCTGCTGTACAGCCGGATGTGGACCAAGGTCCTCTACGACTTGGGGCATATCGGATTCGATGAGCCATTCAAGAAACTGGTTAACCAGGGGATGATCCAGGGGTCTTCGCGTTTCGCCTATCGCATTCATGGTACCAATACGTTCGTGTCGGCTAACCTCCGGGAGGCTTATCACACCGACCGGCTGCATGTGGATGTGAACATGGTCGATGGCCTGGAGCTGGATGTTGAGGCCTTTCGTTCCTGGCGCAACGGGGAATATGCGGCAGCGGAGTTCTTTTTGGAGGACGGGAAATACATCTGCGGGGCGGAGGTAGAGAAGATGTCGAAGTCCAAATTCAACACCGTCAACCCCGATGATCTGGTCCACAAGTACGGGGCCGATACGTTTCGGATGTATGAGATGTTCCTGGGACCGGTTGAAATGAGCAAACCCTGGGATACCAAGGGGATCGAGGGGGTGCACCGATTCCTGAAAAAATGCTGGCGGCTTTTCGCCTCAGAAGCGACCGGCTGGATCGTTACGGAGGAAGCTCCCACGGATTCGGAATGGAAGGTGCTGCACCAGGCCATCCGTAAGGTGGAGCAGGATACCGAGCGGCTCAGCTTCAATACGGCCGTCAGTGCTTTCATGATCGCCGTCAACGAGCTTACGGACCTGGGCTGCCACAAGCGGGCCATCCTGGAGCCTTTATTGGTGCTGCTGACCCCCTATGCCCCCCACCTGTGCGAGGAACTGTGGAACCGGCTCGGTCATGGCGGCAGCATACTGGATGCGGACTATCCGGTATTTGAGGAACGATATATTAAGGAAAATAGCATAGTATATCCCATTGCCATCAATGGCAAAACCCGCAGCGAGATCGCCCTTCCGCTTGACGCGGATGCTGCCCGCGCCGAGGCGGCCATTCTGCAGGACCCGGTGGTCCTCAAATGGCTGGAAGGCCGTACACCCAAGAAGGTCATCTTCGTGAAAAACAAGATGATCAATGTAGTGGTCTGACCCCCCTTCATCCTTTATCACTTCTATTTGCTATAAGCCGCCGGTGCTGGGCAACCGTCTGATCTGAAATTCACAGGGCCCCGTTTGCCGTTTTTGCAAAGAATCCGTT
>JBJOMF010000168.1:0-2643 GCA_046052505.1 Bacteroidota bacterium
TGTTCTTTGTCACTCAGGAACCGGTAATTCCCGTCCGGCAGGATCAGCACATCCGTAGCGGCCCAGTCGATCCGTTGCATATCGGAGCTGTTGACCTGTGTGATCGGGTAATCGAGTTCCTGTTCGAAAAAACTCCAGATGCCTCCTGCCGCATTGGGACTGACCCCATCGCCGGTGACCATCACGATGCGCGGTGCACGGACCGGGTGGACCATATCGCTGCCAAAATCAAACCCGTTGTCTACCATACCGCTATTAACGGCGAGCAAACCAACGCCGTTCGCATCGGCGACCGCGCGCACCTCCGCCCAGAGGGAGTTTCCGAAGGAGGCATTGGATGTGGCCAGAATCAATATGGCGCCGCTGCCAAAACGTTGTCCCCCACTCTCGAACGGCTGTTCGGCCTGACGCAGACGGATCCCGCGCTGCAGCATCTGCGCCACGGCCCGGACGGTACGTACACCGACCCAGGGCAGTACATACCCATAGGTCGTAGCCGGGCTTGAAACCGCAGGACGCGCATACGTTCCGGAGGCAGGCAGCCTGTCGCGGGATGCATACGCGGTGAGCCCGAATGCATAAGGTATGGACCAGGCCGTGATATCATAGGTAACCGAATCAGATAGGCGTGATGCCGGCTCAAAAAGGACTTTCACCAGCGCGGAACGAGGCTGCAACGAGGTGATGACGATGTCGCCGTTCGTATAGCTGAACGATTCATCACCGCCGGTACGGTAACTGAAGCCACGTCCGCTCCCCGTACCTGTGGCATACCGGATCCCGTTCTGGTCCAGTAGGGTGATCAGCCGGTCGATCCGCTGTGCATCGGCGGGTAGATTGCGGATGACATAGGTCTTGTACTCGCCTACGCCCGCTTGTCGGGCCCGGTTGAAATAGGCGCTGTATTCGGCGATCAGCCGTGACGCTTGTTTGGAAGCGGTCTCCACCGTGCTCATCGAAGTGGTGAAATGATGCTGCACACGGTCGGTCAAAGTGAGGGTGTCGCCATCCTCATTGATCACGCCAAGCCCTGCGGATATACCGCCCTGTTCATAGGTCATCCCGATGGCCCCGTTGAAGGTCGGCCAGGTATCCCCATATGATGGATACAGCAGGTCGAAGCGGAGCTTGGTGAAATAAAGCCATCCGTTGGCATCGAAATACCGGGCGTGATTCTTTCCGATAAGCTGCTGAAACTCCCGCTGCCAGGGCGTGACCACCTCATGATAGGGCTCAGCTGCCGGGGCGAAATAGTAAGGTTCGTTGTAACCCTGCTCGTGGTAGTCGACATGCACCTGCGGCATCCAGTTCCGGTATTCCCGGATGCGGGCGCGGCTTTCGGGTTGCGATTGCCAGGCCCAATCTCGGTTGAGATCGAACTGATAGTGGTTCGAACGACCATTCGGCCAGGGCTCCCGGTGCTCGCGGGCATATGGAACGGGATTCATGGTACGTCCCACGGTGGTGTTATACCAGTTCACATAACGGTCCCGACCGTCGGGGTTAAGGCAGGGGTCGATCAGCACGACGGTATTTTCGAGCCAGGCCCGTGCCTGTGCATTTGCCGGGTCGGTCAGGGCATGAAGGGCCAGCAGCGAGGCCTCGGACGAGGAGGCCTCGTTGCCATGCACATTATAGCTGAGCCATACGAAGGCGGGCGCTCCGGTTTCGCTGGCATTGCCTCCATCGGTTGCGAGCCCCGCCAGTCGCAGGTTATTGACTCGCAGCTTCTCTATCTGCCTCAGATTGGCGGGCGAAGCGACGACCGCCAGCAACAGGGGCCGACCCTCCGGCGTTTCGCCATAGCTCTTGAGCAGCACCCGATCGGGCGCCTGCTCGGCCACATGCCTGAAATAGGCAGCGATCTTCCAATGCGGGGTGAACCGGCTACCGGGGGCATAGCCCAGGAAGTCGTTGGGTGAACGCAGCTGCGAAAAAAGGGAGGAGCAAATGAGCAGCGAGAAAACGGGCAGGCAAAGCCGTTGGAACATGGGAACTGTTTTAGCCCGGAAAGATACCAAAGGGCATGGATTTCTGGCCAACTAGGCCCTCCTGCGAGATGCTGAATTTGTGTAGCTTTATCTCCTCTATTTACCTACGTATGAGACGCAGCGCAACCCTTCTATCCCTGGCGGCAGCCACCCTCCTGGTGCTTTCCGCCTGTAGTAGCAGCCGACGATCCGGCGGCGGCGGGTTACCCGCTTATCGGTACGAGATACAGAAAAAAGTGCTGGCAACGAAGGGTGCCGTCGTCAGTGCACACCCCCTTGCCAGTCAGGTAGGCCTGCAGATCCTGAAAAAAGGGGGGAATGCAGTGGATGCGGCCATTGCGACCCAGCTGGCCCTTGCGGTGGTATACCCGAATGCCGGTAACATCGGAGGCGGAGGGTTTATGGTGGCCCGGTTACAGCGTGGCGACCTACTGGCACTCGACTACCGGGAAACAGCACCCGCCGCATCGCGGAAGGACATGTACCTCGATGCACAGGGCAATCCACTGCCCGATAAGAGCCAGAACGGGCACCTGTCTTCCGGAGTACCCGGAACAGTGGCCGGACTGTTTGCGGCCCACCGCCATGCGAAACTCCCGTTTGCCACCTTGATCGGTCCGGCCATCGAGCTGGCGGAAAAAGGATTCGCCAT
>JBJOMF010000169.1:0-5055 GCA_046052505.1 Bacteroidota bacterium
ATTTTTTCCATTACATAATGGGGGATAGTCACTTCCGTGAACTCGTTGCCGGAAACCCGGTAACCCATTTTCTCGTAGAAACCAACCGCGTTCTTGCGCGCATGCATCGATAGCACCTTATAGCCCTGGTCACGGGCCAGGTTCTCTGCAAAATGCATCAATGCGCGGCCGATGCCTTTCCCCTGCAGGTCATTGAGCACGGCCATCTGCCGCAGGCGCACGGTTCCGGGTTTTTCCTCCACTAACATGCAGCAGCCCAGGAGCTGCTCGTCCTCAAAGGCCCCGATCATGAGGTTCCCCTTCTCGCGGGCGAGTTCTTCCGGGCTGAACCCCAGTCCCAGGGGCCGGCGGAGGACCTCATCCCGAAGGCGCACCATCTGTTCGTATTCGGGGGTGCCGTGGTCGATAATCTTGAGCGCCATGGGTTTTGGTTTGGGAGCGAATTTCAATATACGATGAATCCCGGCAATGGTCAAATGCCCGGGTGTCCTGATCGCAGGTCGGACGAGGGCATAGGCACATCTTTATTCGTTAGTTATCAGCAACTTGGATTAAAATTCGAAAAAAACCGCATTCCAAGGTCGATTGAGCCAAATAGTATATTTTTGCGCCGTTAAACCAAAACCTTAGAACATGTCTGACATTTCATCCCGCGTTAAGAAAATCATCGTGGACAAACTGGGCGTGGACGAGGCCGAAGTGACCAACGAGGCTTCCTTCACCAACGATCTCGGCGCCGATTCGCTGGATACGGTCGAACTGATCATGGAATTCGAAAAAGAATTCAATATCTCCATTCCGGACGAGCAGGCCGAGACCATCACTACCGTGGGTCAGGCCATCGCCTACCTGGAAGAACACGCCAAATAATCATTCCGGACCTCCGGATACCTGCCTTTTCCGCCTTCCGACTGCCTGTCAGGGAAGGCGGTTTTTTTATTCCGGCTCTTCGAGGATACCGCAAGGCAGATTGTATATTTGAACCACCTTATCGTTATTACATATGGAATTGAAACGGGTCGTTGTAACCGGCATGGGAGCCCTCACTCCTTTGGGGAATACGGTGGATGAATACTGGAACGGCCTGATCAATGGGGTTTCAGGGGCCGCTCCCATCACCTTGTTCGATGCCAGCAAATTCCGCACCCGCTTTGCCTGCGAACTGAAGGGCTTTGACGCCACACAGTTCCTCGATCGCAAAGAGGCCCGAAAGATCGACCGGTTCACCCAGTTCGCCCTGGTGGTAAGCGATCAGGCTATGGCCGATGCCGGGCTTCATAAGGATGCGATCGACCCCGACCGCGTAGGAGTGGTCTTCGCCAGCGGAATCGGCGGGCTGATCACCTTTCAGCATGAGGTCACCGACTTCGCCCGGGGCGACGGAACGCCCCGCTTCAATCCCTTCTTCATACCCAAGATGATCCTGGACATTGCAGCGGGACAGATCAGCATGCGGCACAACCTGCGCGGTCCCAACTTTGCTGTGGTCAGCGCCTGTGCCAGCAGCACCAATGCCATCATGGATGCCTTCAACCTGATCCGCCTCGGCAAGGCCGATATCATACTGACCGGTGGCAGTGAAGCTGTCATCAGCGAAGCCGGCGTTGGCGGGTTCAACGCCATGAAGGCGATGAGCGAACGGAACGACGACCCCCAAACGGCCAGCCGCCCGTACGACAAGGACCGGGACGGATTCGTGATGGGAGAGGCAGCCGGTATGCTCGTTCTGGAAGAACGCGAACATGCACTGGCCCGCGGGGCGCGCATCTACTGCGAGGTGGCCGGCTGCGGAGCCACGGCCGATGCCTACCATATCACGGCGCCCCATCCCGAAGGACTCGGAGCCCGGAATGTCATGCGGGCCGCCTTGGAGGATGCAGGTATGCAGCCCGACGAGATCGATTATATCAATACCCACGGCACATCCACGCCCATCGGTGACGGTGCTGAGGTAAAGGCCATTACCCAGGTGTTCGGTGACCATGCCTACCGCCTCAACATCAGCGCCACCAAATCCATGACCGGTCATTGCCTGGGTGCTGCCGGCGTGATCGAGGCCATCGCCAGTATCCAGGCCGTGATCCACGACATCATTCCCCCCACGATCAATCACTTCACCGACGATCCCGAACTGGACCCCCGCCTGAATTTCACTTTCAACCAGGCACAGCGAAGAACGGTTCAGGCCGCCCTCAGCAATACATTTGGTTTCGGCGGACACAATGCCTGCATGATCGTCCGGAAACACGCGTCCTGAGCGTTCAAAAATTCCGTAGCTTCCTGCCTGTGATGTTCTTCAAATTCCTTTCCCGCGGTCCGGGGAACGATCCGTTCAAGAAGGAACTGCGTAATATCCTCGGATTCACCCCCGGGAATATCTCGCTGTACAAGACCGCCCTCACTCATCGTTCTGTCCGGGAAGGGGCGGATGCCAACAACGAGCGACTCGAATACCTGGGCGATGCCGTGCTCAGCGCCCTGATCGCCGACTACCTGTTCCGGCGCTACCCTTACCGGGAGGAAGGCTTCCTAACCGAGATGCGTAGCAAGATGGTGAACCGACAGCAGCTTAATGATATCGCCGTACGCATGGGTCTGAAGAAGATCACACGCTACAACAAGATGGACGGGGCGCTAAAGGCCAGCCAGATCTTTGGCAATTCCCTGGAGGCCCTCGTCGGGGCGGTCTATCTCGATACGGGGTATCAAAAAACCGGCCGCTGGGTCACCGAACGCATCATCATGCCCTACCTGTTCATGGATGATCTGGAGAACCTGGAGATCAATCACAAGAACAAATTGTACGGATGGGCCAACAAGAACGGCCGCACGCTCGAGTTCGAGACCCTGAACGAGCAGCTGGAGAATGGCCGCCGCCTTTTTACAGTCGCAGCCCTGCTCGACGGAGAGCCAGTAGCACAAGGGCGGGCCTTCAATAAAAAGGATGCTTCACAGATCGCGGCACAGGCCGCGGTCGAAAAGCTCGGTATCGGATTGCCGGATCCATCCGGTGATGAATCTTCCATGCAGTAACCAACAAAACGTTTTCCATGCGTAAAGTCCTCTTCCTCTCATTCCTTCCTTTCCTTGTGCTTGCCTGCAAGAGTGATGCTCCCAAGGGGGCCAATGGCGTCGTTTATAAGACCGCCGTCGATTACAATGACTATATCGTGAACCGGCAAAATCAAGTGATGCAGAACATCATGGATTTCGTCAGTGTCGCTGAGAACGATCTGGATTCAGCGGAGCTGCTGCTGGACAAGTATGTGATAGAGGTCGGAACCATGGTCCGCGACCTGCGCGGTATGCCCGCTTTCAAGGGGGATACTGAACTGCGTGATGCCTCGGTAGACATCTTCCGGTTCTATCAGC
Organism: Bacteroidota bacterium; assembly: GCA_046052505.1. Classification (GTDB taxonomy): domain Bacteria; phylum Bacteroidota; class Bacteroidia; order Chitinophagales; family Chitinophagaceae; genus JJ008. The sequence goes on from JBJOMF010000169.1 coordinate 3,373, forward strand.
GGATCTTCAACGAGGATTACCGCCGCATCATACATATCCGCAATGGGAAACTCGATCTGGGCGATGGTGCAGAAGCGGAAGTGGAGCGGATCGTCGAAAAGATCAAAGCGGAGGAGAGGGGGAAGGACGAGCGTTTCCACACCGCTCAAACGGCCTTTGCCCGAAAGAATGACATGCAGTTGCGCGACAACGAGATGCAAAGGGAGTTCGACAAACGGATGAATGCGGATTAACCGGGCGTAGGTCTTTCCATGCATAGTTCCACCAACACGCCCCGGGTGTGTTTCGGGTGCAGGAAGCAGACTAGTTTGTTATCCGCCCCTTCCTTGGGAACATCCTGCAGCAAGACGAAGCCGGCCGTCCGGAGCCGCTCCATTTCGGCATGGATATCCGAAACGGCAAAGGCGATGTGATGGATCCCCTCGCCCTTCCTTTCAATGTATTTCGCGATCACCCCGTCAGGCACGGTGCTCTCCAGCAGTTCGATCTTGTTCGGTCCCGTCCGGAAAAAAGCCGTATTCACCTGCTCGCTTTCCACGGCCTCCGTTTTATAGCAGGGCGTGTTCAGCAATTGCTCGTACACGGGAATGGCTTCAGCCAGGCTTTTTACGGCAATACCGATATGTTCGATCTGTTGCATAGGCGTGCAATTTCGATTCAAATGTAATGGCTTTGTGTCGGAGTGCTCCTCGGGGTGGGGGAAGTCGTTAGATTTGTCGTATCGGACCGGCAAACACATACGACCTGGGGCCTCTGGCTGCGGAATTCGACGGGCTCCTGTATCACGATGAAAGTCCCGCCCACCGGGCCCAGCGCCTGGCCTATGCCACCGACGCTTCCGTTTATCAGGAATATCCGCGGGCCGTGGCATTGCCCCGTACGGTGGAGGATATCCGCCGGTTGGTCGGTGTCGCAAAATCCCAAGGGATCACCCTGATCCCTCGTGCCGCAGGCACCTCCCTGGCCGGCCAGGTTGTGGGCAATGGGATCGTGGTGGACTGCTCCGCCTTCTTCACCCGCATCCTGGCGCTGAATGTCGAGGAGCGCTGGGTACGTGTCGAGCCCGGCGTGATCCGCGACGACCTCAATCATTTTCTGCGGCCTTACGGTCTTATGTTCGGGCCCGAGACCTCCACGGCCAACCGGGCCACGATCGGCGGTATGATGGGAAACAACTCCTGCGGATTGCACAGCATCGTCTGGGGAACCACCCGCGACCACATCCTGGAGGCAGACGTGGTTTTGAGCGATGGCACATACACCAGCTTCGGTGCCACCGAAACAGCCCGCGAAAGAACAGGGCAGGGCCTGCCGTCCCGGATCCTAAACGGAATCAACGACCTGTTGTCGGACCCCCGCAACCAGCAACTGATCCGGAACCGATTTCCGCGGCCCTCAGTGCACCGGCGTAATTCCGGGTATGCGCTCGACAGCCTGCTGCAGCTGCAGCCCTACGACCATGAAGGCGCTCCCTTCAATTTGTGCAAACTGCTGGCTGGCTCCGAGGGTACGCTGGCCTTCGTGACCGCCGTCAGGCTCAACCTGATCCCCCTGCCTCCTGCACACCAGGCGGTGGTATGCATTCATTGTAACAGTGTCGTAGAGGCGATGCATGCCAATATAACGGCATTGCAACACCGGCCCATGGCCAGTGAGCTGGTCGATAAACTCATTATGGATTTC
>JBJOMF010000170.1:0-2965 GCA_046052505.1 Bacteroidota bacterium
AGGGAGGCGATCAGGGTATCCTGCTGAACGGTACGGGCTGCGGCTTGCACAGAAAACAGGTAGCTACAAAGCAGGCAAGCGGAAAGCAATCGTAAGATGGGTGACAAAGACGGGGGGCGCATCGGGTTAAAGAAGTAGGCGTTCGCTCTGATTTGGATTTAAGCAAAATACTGAAAATCAACAGGAAAAACGGCAATTACTCCGGTAAAAAATGCCGGTTCCGCAGGGCATTTTTGGACCTAAAACACTATCTTTGCCGTCCTTTAAAAGTCGTATAACAGCCTTGTACTGTTCTATATAGAACGAAAAGGCCTTCATCGTAAACCACCCAACGTATGCAACTGAAAGGTTTGGTCCGTTTCTTCACCATTCTCCTCATCATCTATTCGCTGTATCAGCTTTCCTTCACGCTGTTCGTAAGGAATCACGAGAAAAAGATGGAGGCCCGGGCCCTGAGCTATGTGAAAAAGAATTTTCCCTCGGCGACAGTCAAATATCCCGGCAACAAGGATTCCCAGGCCATTTACCAGGAGTACCTCGACAAGCAGTATCAGGAACGTCTTCGGCGCCTGTTGGACAGCACGCGTGATGAAACGATCACCTACGGGATCAATGGCGCAGTGAGCTACCAGAAGGCCAAGGAGGAGGAACTCAACCTCGGACTTGATCTGCAGGGCGGTATGAATGTGACACTGGAGGTGGAAATGACCGGTCTGGTCCGCTCGCTTGCGAATAATTCGAAGGACCCGAACTTCCTTACCGCGATCCGAAATGCAGACAACCGGCGTGCTAACAGCGGTGCCGATTATATCACGCTCTTCATTGAGGAATACCGCAAACTGGAACCGAACCGTCCTCTGGCTTCTTTGTTCGCCGGCGGTGCAGCGGGCAAGATCGATATCAACTCCGGCGACGGCAAGGTGGAAAGTTACCTGCGTACCGAGGCGAAGGATGCATTTGACCGCACCTTCCGGGTTCTCAATACCCGTATCGACCAGTTCGGGGTGGCGCAGCCCAACATCAACCCCAACAGCGACAAGGGCATTATCAATGTGGAACTTCCAGGCATCAAGGATAAGGAGCGGGTACGCCGGTATCTCCAAAGCACGGCCAACCTCCAGTTTTGGGAAGTGTACACCCTGGAGGACCCGAACTACGGGAACGCCTGGCAAAAAGCGATCTCCGTCTTCAATGCCAAGTATGGAGGCGTTATTGATTCCACGCAGGTAAAAGATTCGACGGCCACGAAAGACTCCACTGCCGTTGCTACCCTTGACACGGCCGGCAAAAAAGATTCGGGCCTGCTGTCACGGAAGATCGGCGGCGGAGATACCACACAGAAGAAGGATCCGCTGGCCAACCTGAACACCATCGAGAAATACATTCAGTTCATAGCTCCCTACCAAGACCCCAATTCCGGAAAAGTAGGCTATCCCGCCGCGATCGGAAGCGTGAAGATCAAAGACACAGCCCTCGTACGCGGATACCTGGAGGAACTTCGCCCCAACTTCCCCTTCGATGTACAGTGGGCCTATGGGATACCAGACAAGGACAAGAAAGGCAAATCAGCCGCGGTAGTACCCTTGTACGCACTTCGGACCTACGGCCGCACAACCGCCAAACTGGAAGGCGACGCGATCTCGGATGCCCGTCAGGATTTCGACCAGTACGGTAAGGTGGAGGTCCGTATGGAGATGAAGAACTTCGGAGCCAGCATCTGGCGAGACCTCACCAAGAAAAACGTCGGCAAGCCCATCGCGATTGTTCTCGACAATATCGTCTATTCCGCACCGAACGTGATCACCGAGATCCCGAACGGAATTTCCTCCATATCCGGAAGTTACTCCCAGCAGGAAGCTTCCGACTTGGCCAATATTCTGAAGGCGGGTAAACTCCCTGCCCCTGCCAAGATCGTTCAGGAGCAGCAGGTGGGCCCGACGCTGGGACGCGAGGCCATCCGAGGGGGCACCATGGCCTTCCTGGTATCCTTTGTGGTCATCTTCCTGCTGATGCTGGTCTATTACAATACCAGCGGCTGGGTCGCTAATATCGCCCTCATCCTGAATCTGCTGTTCACCGTGGGTATCCTGGCCGGCCTCGGCGCGACCCTCACGGCTCCCGGTATCGCCGGTCTTGTACTGACCATCGGCATGGCCGTAGACACGAATGTGATCATCTATGAACGCATCAAGGAGGAACTCTCCCGCGGCAAAGGCTACCTCCCTGCGATCAACGAAGGGTACAAGCGATCTCTGCCGCCTGTGCTGGATGCACACGTAACGACCCTGCTGACCGCCATCATCCTGTTCTATTTCGGTCTGGGTCCGGTAAAGGGCTTTGCCACCACCCAGATCATCGGGATCCTGCTGTCCCTGTTTTGCGGGATCCTGGTCAGCCGCTGGGTATCCGACATGTTCACCAGCCGCAAGCGGCATCTGGAATACTTCACCGGTCTGTCGCGACGTATTTTCCGACATGCCAAATTCAAGTTCATTGAATACCGGAAGTACACGTACATGATATCCGTACTGGTACTTGTACTCGGTATCGCCTCGTATTTCAACGGATTCGATTATGGTGTGGAATTCAATGGCGGACGCAGCTACAAGGTTCGCTTCGACAAACCGGTGGAAGTGGAAAAGATCCGCGAAGACCTGCGCAGCGCCTTCGAAGGCGAGAATCCCATCATCAAGACCATCGGCGACAATGCCACACTTGATATCACCACTTCCTACCAGATCAACAACACCAGCCTGACGGCCGATTCCATCGTGGAGTCACAATTGATAAAAGGGCTTCGGAACTACCTGCCCGGCGACATCACGTACGAAAAATTCGATACGCAGTATAAGCAAGGTTCGAATAAGGTACTTCCCACTATTTCGGACGACCTGAAATCCGGTGCGGTCAAAGCCACCCTGTTCGCACTGCTGGTGATCTTCCTGTATATCTTCATACGTTTCCG
>JBJOMF010000171.1:0-6410 GCA_046052505.1 Bacteroidota bacterium
GTAAAAGACTTCCTGGAACAACAGACACAGATGCCCGCATTCCTCAACAGCGCCTTCGATATCGTGGATATCACCGTGGAAGAGTACATCAAACGCGGCTTTGAAAGCCTCATCGTGAGCTTCGGCTGCACCGGCGGCCAGCACAGGAGTGTCTATGCCGCGGATGCAATGGCCCGACACCTCCGCAACAAATTCAAGGTGCAGATCGACCTGCAACACCTCGTGCAGGATGCGAAGAACTGGCAGAATCCCCTTCCCGGAACCGGAAACCACTCGTGACCATGAGCCCCGCCGCACCATCCCCATCCGGCCTGTGCGCGATGCTGTTTGCAGCCGGACTGGGCACCCGATTTAAACCCTGGACGGATTCACACCCCAAAGCGCTGGCTTTGGTAAACGGCAAGAGCCTGCTCCAACGCAATATTGAATACCTGCAAGGCTATGGGATCCGGGACGTGATCGTGAACGTGCATCATTTTCCCGAACAGATCGAATCGGCCATACGGGAGCATGGGGGGTGGGGCAGCCGGATCCGGATCAGTGATGAACGTATGACCGTACTGGAAACCGGTGGCGGGTTGTTACATGCCGAGCGCCTGTTCCCCGCCGGACAACGGTTCCTGACCTGCAACGTAGATATCCTGACCGATCTGGACATCGGAAAGCTGATGGCCTTCCATGAAAAAAGCGGGGCGTTGATCAGCTTTGGCGTGACAGACCGGAAAAGTTCCCGAAAGCTCCTACTGAACGCTGCCGGTCAGTTATACGGATGGCGCAATACCCTTACCGGTGAGGAACGACCTTGTGAAGGCGTAAAACTGAATGAACCCCTGCAGGAGAAAGCCTACAGCTGCGTCGTAGTATTCGAGTACAATGTTTTCCAGCTGATGAAGTCGGCGGGCTTTCATGGGAAATACTCGCTGATCGACGTATATCTAACCTTGGGCGGCCGATACCCGATCATGGGCTACGATCACAGCGGCGACCGGCTGGTGGATGTGGGCAAGCCGGAATCCGTTGCCTTGGCCGAGTCGCTGTTCCCCTGACCGGCCGGCTGTGAAAGAAATGCAAAATACCCTGCCGCGGGTAGCCCCCCTCCTGTGTTTTCAGCTATCTTTCCGTCTGAAACCTATTTCATCTATGAAACGATTCTTGAACGTGCTGGCGGTCTTTCTCATCCTTGCGATCGGTGCCGACGCCCAGGTGCAGAAAACATCCCAGTACAACCACCGGGAAACCTTTCACCCGCAATTCTACCCCTATCCGGGCACTGAGTATCGAAGTGCGAGCGGTGAACCCGGCCCGCGGTATTGGCAAAACCGTGCCGACTACAAGATCCAGTGCACGCTGGACACGGGCAAGCACAGTGTGAGCGGCAGCGTGGACCTGCTGTATACCAATAACAGTCCCGACCCGCTCAAATTCCTGTGGCTGCAACTCGACCAGAATATCTATCAAAAGGAATCCCGCGGATCAGCCACCACGACCGAAGCCGGAGGCCGTTGGGCGAATGCGAAATTCACCGACGGGCATGTCATTCGTTCGGTCAGCCTGGAAAGCAACGGAAAGATCCTGACTCCCAAATACCTGATCACGGACACGCGTATGCAGGTTTGGCTGCCGGAGGCATTGAAAGCAGCGGGAGGCAAGATCAAATTGACCGTACAATTCGAATTCACCGTTCCGGAATATGGTACCGACCGTATGGGCCGGCTGAAGACGAAGAACGGCTGGATTTACGAGATCGCGCAATGGTTCCCCCGCATGTGTGTGTACGACGATCTTCAGGGCTGGAATACGCTACCCTACCTGGGCGCCGGGGAGTTCTACCTGGAATACGGCGATGTGGAGTTTCAGGTTACGGCCCCTGCGGACCTGATCGTCGTGGGCTCGGGAGAACTGCTGAATCCGCAGGAATGTTATACTCCGGAGCAGTTGAAACGATGGGAAACAGCGAAGGGCAGCGACAAAACAGTAGCCATCCGCACCGATCAGGAGATTTCCAATCCGGCATCCAGACCCCGTCAGGCCAACTGTACCTGGAAATTCCGTATGACCAACACCCGGGATGTCGCCTGGGCGGCCTCCCGTGCCTTTGTGCTGGATGCGGCAAAGATCAACCTGCCTAGCGGCAAGAAAAGTCTGGCCATCAGCGCCTATCCTTCCGAGAGCATCAAACGGAACGGGTGGCAACGTTCCACCGAATTCGTAAAAGCCAGCATCGAGCATTATTCCAATAAATGGTTCGAATACCCCTACCCGGCGGCCATCAATGTGGCGGGCATCGTGGGAGGAATGGAATATCCCGGTATCGTTTTCTGCAGTCATGCCTCCTCCGGTTCCGGTCTGTGGAGTGTGACGGACCATGAGTTCGGCCATACCTGGTTCCCGATGATCGTGGGCAGCAATGAGCGGAAGTACGCCTGGATGGACGAGGGCTTCAACACGTTCATCAACGACGGGTCTACCGCTGCTTTCAATAACGGTGAATTCGTGGAAGGGGGCCTCTTCAACGATCCGAACAGTTCGTTCATGGTCCGCTACACCTTCAATGATGGGATGGACGGACTCTACAACATCCCGGATGTCGTGCAGCAGGAGAACCTGGGCATCACGGCCTATATGAAGCCCGGCCAGATGCTGACGGCACTGCGCGACCAGGTCCTGGGCAAGGAGCGGTTCGACGCAGCCTTCCGCGAATATGTGTCCCGCTGGGCATTCAAACACCCCACGCCCTGGGATTTCTTTCATACGATGGAGAACGTTTCAGGCGAGGACCTGAGCTGGTTCTGGCGTGCCTGGGTGCTGAATACCTGGAAGCTGGACATGCGTGTAAAGGCGGTCCGTTCCGTAAAGGATGATCCTGCCAACGGTTCAGAGATAAGCATCGAAAACATGGAGAAAATGGCGATGCCTGTGACCGTTCTCGTAAAAGAGGCCAACGGAACCGAACACCGGGTTAAACTCCCTGTGGAGGTCTGGCAACGTGGCGCCATCTGGTCGTTTGGAGTACCCAGCAGTACCGAGATCAAGGAAGTGGTCATCGATCCCGACAAGAAACTACCCGAATGGGACCGGGAGGACAACACCTGGAAGAAGAAAGCCTCCTGATCCGGAATGATACGAAATTCAATGAACCATCCGGCCTCCGGATGGTTCATTCCGCTGATGCGATCATACTGATCTCTACATTAACGAATTTCGGCAAGGCCGAGACCTGAACGGTCTCCCGCGCGGGAAAATCGCGCTCGAAGTACTTTCCGTAGACCTCATTGACCGCACCGAATTGGTGCATATCGGTCAAGAAGATGGTCGTTTTGACCACCCGACCAAAATCCAAGCCGGCCTCCTGAAGGATGTGACGCAGGTTCTGCATCACCTGGTGGGTTTCCTCCTGAATGTCCCGGTTTCGCAGCTCCCCGCTGACGGGATCCAGGCAGATCTGGCCCGATATGAAAAGCAGGTTCCCCGTTCGAACGGCTTGATTGTAGGGCCCGATCGGGGCGGGTGCCGAAGCGGTTTGAATGATGATCTTACTCATAGAGGTCGTTGCAGGTAATTGATGGAAGCGAATTTAGCTTTATACGTTTTCTTTGCAAAAAATACCCTCACATGAAGATCGGGGTGATCGGTGACAAAGCATTGCGCTCGGAATTGACGGCACAGGGACTGGTGGCGGGAACCGAGTTGATCGAACTGGAGGACCCGGGCCCTGAAATAAATGGAATTCCGTGTATCGATCTGCAGTTCACTCCGGATCCGAAGCGGATCGAGCAACTCACCGCGCTGCAGGCTCCGGTGGTTCTGGTCAATGCGGTTGAAACTACTTTAAAAGAACTCCCCGAAGGATGGGTGCGAATCAATGGGTGGCCCACCCTGTTGCGGCGTACCATTGTGGAAGCTGCAGCAGCCGGACCAAAGGAACGGGCCGCAGCGGAGCAACTGATACACTGCTTTGGGAAAAAAACTGAATGGGTTCCTGATCAGCCCGGTTTCATTGCACCCCGTGTAGTGAGCATGATCATCAACGAAGCCTTCCTTGCCCTCGAGGAGGGAGTCAGCGACCGCAAAGCGATCGATACGGCGATGAAACTCGGCACGAATTATCCATACGGACCTTTTGAATGGGTACAAGCCATCGGTCCTTTGCGGATCGTCACATTATTGGAAACGCTATCAGGCATCCATCCCCGCTATACCCCTGCACCGCTGCTTCGAAAAGAACTCACATCCGTATGAGCCTGATCCTCCATATCGATACCGCCTTGGGAGAGGCCGGGGTATGCCTGGGTCGGGAAGGGCGGATCGTTGCGATGGCGACGCAGTCCGTGCAAAAGGACCATGCGGCCTGGCTGCAGGTGGCGGTGGAAGGTCTGCTAGGGTCGGTGGGTCATTCGCTTCACGACCTACGCGGCATAGCCATAAGTATCGGACCGGGGTCCTATACCGGACTTCGGGTAGGGCTCTCGTCGGCCAAGGGATACTGCTTCGCTCTTTCTATCCCGCTGATCGCGATCGATACCCTGAAGATCATTGCACACTCAGTAAGGCATCTGACCGTTGGACCGATCTGCCCCATGATCGATGCGCGCCGCATGGAAGTTTATACCGCCGTGTACGATCAGCAGCTGCATCCGCTCGTTCATCCCCATGCCCTGATACTAACGGAAGAGGGTGTCAACAACCTGGCCCATCCCGGCAAAGTCAGTTTTTGCGGGAACGGAGCGGGAAAGCTCAGGTCTCTGTCAAATGGCGAGATCCATCCGATACTGCCGGAACAGCCCCTGCTGCCCTCACTGACTGAACTTTCCTGGTCGCACTACCAGCGGGGGGATTATTCCTCGCTCGCCTACACGGAACCGGCCTACCTGAAGGAATTCCATGGCGGGAAGCCAACCAGTTGATTTTTCCTGAAAAAAAACCCAACGAAAGAAATTTGACATACTTTCGTCATATACCTAATATTAGGGTAATTTCAGGTACAGGAACCGTAAAAAAGCCAAATGCAAACGCATTCCATCCAATTCACCTCCGCAGCGGGTAGCAACGACTCTTTGAAAGTAAATGTATTAAGCATTAAAAAGGCTGCTCTTGTGTTGCGGGCTGTGAATCACAAGCTTCGTCAGCAGATCTTGAAACTGATCGACGAGCGCGGCCGGATCACGGTGACCGATCTGTACGTGAAACTTCGGTTGGAGCAATCCGTTGCGTCCCAGCACCTGGCCATTCTGAGAAAAGCCGGCTACGTCAAGACCGAACGGGAAGGTAAATACATCTACTATTCCATCAGCGTACCACGCATGCGGGAAGTGACCGATATGGTCGAGAAACTGATCCGCTGACCCATCGTCAGGGCCCGATTCCCCATCCGAAGACTCACCCTCCGACCGGCTGACACAGCGGAGAAACGGATAATTTTGCGGTACATAGAAAAAAAGAGCATGTATATCCAGCAACTTTATACCGGCTGCCTAAGTGAAGCGGCCTATTATATTGAAAGCAACGGGCAAGCCGCTGTCATCGATCCCCTGCGTGATATCGAAGCCTACCTGCAACTGGCCCGCGAGCGCAATGCCGAGATCCGGTACATCTTTGAAACGCATTTTCATGCCGATTTTGTAAGCGGACATCTGGACCTGTCTAAGGCAACCGGTGCTCCCATCATTTATGGTCCGGGCACACGGACCCGTTTCCCGGTCCAAGTGGCAACAGACCGTCAGACCTTTCCGCTGGGTGAACTCACTCTTGAGGTACTTCATACTCCGGGACACACACTCGAATCCACCTGCTACCTTCTAAAAGATGCTTCCGGAAAAGACCATTGCGTTTTCACAGGTGATACCCTCTTTGTTGGAGATGTAGGTCGTCCTGACCTTGCGCAAAAGGGTGCTGAACTGACAATGGACGATCTGGCTGGCATGTTGTACGACAGCCTGCAGTCCAAGATCGTTCCACTGGCCGACGAGGTGATCGTATACCCGGCACATGGTCCAGGAAGTTCCTGTGGCAAGAACCTGGGGCCGAACACATCCAGCACCATCGGGACTGAAAAGCAACACAACTATGCCCTTCGGGCCGAAAGCCGGGAGGCATTCATCCGAGAGGTCACCAGCGGCATCGCCCCGCCACCTGCCTATTTCCCGATCAATGCCCAGATCAACAAAGAAGGTTATGAGACGCTAGAGCGGGTGCTGCAGCAGTCACTCACCCCTTTGAACGTAACCGCATTCAAAGCTGCTTGCGACGAACGAACCCTGCTGCTGGATACCCGTCCGGCTACGGTCTTCACAGCCGGATTCGTTCCGGGTTCGATCAGTATCGGGCTGGAAGGACGATTCGCTGAATGGGCGGGCAGCCTGCTGCCTTTTGACGCACCGATCCTGCTGATCACGGAACCCGGAAAGGAGAAG
>JBJOMF010000172.1:0-3951 GCA_046052505.1 Bacteroidota bacterium
TCACCGGTTGGATCATCGGCGCAGAACGGTGCCGGCTGCTTCTTGCTGCGGGCTGGCTATTCCTTACGGGTACGGTATTTTTTTCCGGATCGCTCTACCTGATCACCTTGTCGAAACTCCGGGGGGGCGGGCTCGCTTCCGCTATCGGCCCGGTCACACCCGTGGGCGGCCTTTTGCTGATCGGCGGTTGGGTTTGCCTGACGTTCGGATTGCTCCGGATCGGTATGCGTTCCAACGTGAATTGAGTCTGGGAGGAGGCAATCCCTGATCTGTCTTTCTGCTTCAAAGGATTATCTTTGTAGGAATGGCCACGCGGAAAAAAATCAAGCAGCAGCCTTCTAAAAATCCTGATACCCGGACGTTTGCACCGGAAAAGGAGGAACACATCGACTGGAAGCAACTGGCCCGTGATGAACGTACCTGGAAGATCATTGGCACGGTCTTCATCCTGATTGCTCTTTTCCTGCTCATTTCTTTCATTTCCTATCTCTTCACCTGGGCCGATGACCAGGATGTGGCGAATCAGGGTTTCTCTGCATTGTTCGATAACTCCCTCAAGGCGCAAAACCTGCTGGGTCGCTTGGGGGCCCTCGTTTCACATCTTTTCATCCACTACGGCTTCGGACTGGCCTCCTTCCTGATCTGTACTTTTTTCTTCGTCGTCGGCGTGAACCTGCTGTTCCGCCGTCGGGTGTTCTCCATCTGGCGGAACCTGAAGTACGTTACGATCGGGTTGCTCGTGCTGTCGGTTTCGCTTTCCTTCCTCACCGGTGGCAGTCCCTTTCCCTGGGGAGGTGCCGTTGGCGATCTCATCAGCGGTAAACTGACAGGGGCGGTCGGTACCGTAGGTACCGGTGCGATCCTTCTTCTCGTTGGCACGGCCTATTTCATCTGGCAATTCAATCCCAGCCTGAACTGGCCCTCTGAAAGGCCGGGGGCACCGGTATCGGAGGAGACGACTCTCACGACCGAGGAACCGCTTCCGGCCCAGCTACCCGTAACCGGGGTCACCATCAATGACCTGTACCGGGAAGGTCCTGACGGTGCGGGAAATCAACTGCGCAGCGAGCAGCCTGTCGTCATCCACTTTCCGGAGGAGCCTGCCCATCGGCACGAAATGACCCTTACGGAGAAAGAAGCGACGGCAGAAACGCCTCTCGAACGGATCGAAGCATTACAACCGACGGTCGAAAAGGAGATCCTAAACGAGATCCTGCATCAGCACGAGGTCGTGCCTGAACCCGAGCCAGCACCCGAAACAAGTCCGGTGTTACAGCCGGTCCCTGAAAAGCGCGCTGCCCCCGAGCAGGAGGGGGGGCTTGAGCTGGAGATCAAGAATACGGAAACACCCGTTGCAGCGGACGTGCTGCCCGAAAACCTGCCTCCCTATGAGCCAACCCTTGATCTGAGTCAGTACAAATATCCCACCCTCAGTCTGCTCGAAACCCATGGGAGTGAGAAGATCATTCAGGATGCCAATGAACTGGAGAATCACAAGAACCAGATCATGAACACCCTGAAGAACTATTCCATCGATATACAGAAGATCAGTGCAACGGTCGGTCCGACGGTCACCCTGTATGAGATCGTCCCGGCGCCCGGAGTCCGCATCAGCCGGATCAAAAATTTGGAGGATGACATCGCGCTCAGTCTGGCCGCGCTCGGGATACGCATCATCGCGCCGATCCCCGGTAAAGGCACGATCGGCATCGAGGTGCCCAATGTACGGAAGACGGTGGTGAGCATGAAGACCCTGCTTTCTTCGGAAAAATTCCAGCATAACTCCCACAGCCTGCCCATTGCGATCGGGAAAAAGATCGATAATGAGAATTTCATCGTTGACCTGGCGGGTATGCCTCACCTGCTCATGGCCGGTGCCACGGGGCAGGGAAAGTCCGTCGGGCTCAATGCCATCCTCGTGTCGTTGTTATACAAGAAGCATCCCTCGCAGCTCAAGCTGGTGCTGATCGATCCGAAGAAAGTGGAGTTGAGCATTTACCGCCATATCGAGCGTCATTTCCTGGCCAAGCTTCCCGGCGAAGAGGAAGCCATCATCACCGATACGAAGAAGGTCATCCATACCCTGAATGCCCTGTGCATCGAGATGGACAATCGCTATGACCTTCTCAAGGAGGCCGGGGCCCGCAACATCAAGGAATACAACGAAAAATTCATTAAGCGAAAGCTGAATCCGCAGAAAGGGCACCAGTACCTGCCCTTCATCGTGCTGGTGGTCGATGAGTTCGCTGACCTCATCATGACGGCCGGTAAGGAGGTCGAGATGCCCATCGCCCGTCTGGCACAGCTGGCCCGAGCCGTGGGGATCCACCTGATCATCGCCACCCAGCGTCCGTCGGTCAATATCATCACCGGCACGATCAAAGCCAACTTCCCTTCCCGTATCGCCTTCAAGGTGTCTTCCAAGATCGATTCCCGCACCATCCTGGATACCGGAGGGGCGGAACAGCTTATTGGGAAAGGCGATATGCTGATCTCCCACAACGGGGAGGTCACCCGACTGCAGTGTGCATTCGTGGACACGCCTGAAGTGGAGGAAGTGGTGGAGTACATCAGCAAGCAACAGGGCTATCCCATGGCCTTCCTGCTTCCCGAATACGTGGACGAGAAGGAACTTGAAGGCCGTGATTTTGATGCATCACAGCGCGACTCCCTTTTCGATGATGCCGCCCGCCTGATCGTTCAGAACCAGCTGGGATCGACCTCCCTGTTGCAGCGCCGTATGAAACTGGGGTACAACCGCGCCGGACGTCTGATGGACCAGCTGGAGTCGGCCGGTATCGTCGGGCCGAATCTGGGAAGCAAGGCACGTGAGGTGCTGATCAAGACCGAGATGGACCTGCAGCAGCACCTCGCCAATCTGGGTTGATATCCTGTTTGTTAGCAGCCTGTTAAGATGGGGATTCCGGGCAAGAACGGCATGCAATTGGCCCCTCCAAATAGGGAAAACGCTATCTTTGCGCGACCATTTAAAAACAATCCGATGCGATCGATGCTCCTGTCCATGTCGTGCCTGCTGACCGGACTGACCGTAGTGGCTCAGGGAAAGAACGACCCTGCCGCCAAGCAGGTGCTCGATGGTGTAAGTGCCAGGTTCAAGACCTTCACCTCCGTACAGGCGACCTTCACATACAAGGTCGAAAATGCATCGGGTAAGGTATTGTCAAGCAAAAACGGAACGATCCAGATGAAGGGTACGAAATATCGTGTCAGCTTCAGCGGTCAGGAGATCTTCTGCGACGGGATCACTGTCTGGAATTTCGACAAGACGGCCAACGAGGTCACGATCAACAAGCTGGATGCTTCCTCGGGTATGATCACGCCCCAAAAGCTGTTCACCAATTTCTACGACAAGGATTTTCTCTATATCCTGAATGGGGAGAAGCGGTCGGGAGCCAAGCTGCTGCAGGAGCTTGAGATGACCCCGGTCGATAAAAGCAAGCCATTCCATAAGGTCTATGTGATGGTCGACAAAAGTGCCAAGACCATTTACAGCACCAAAGTGCTGGAAAATGCCGGTAACCGGTACACGTATACGGTCACCACCATGAAGACGAACCTTCCGCTGGCCGATAATGTTTTCCTGTTCGACAAGAAGAAGTATCCGGGAGTGGAGGAAGTAGACCTACGGTAATCATTCCCTTTCCGCCTGTGGGGTCTCCGCAGCTGGTTTCACTGAACTGAAACGATCGCTTTTCGGATGCGCACGAGTTGCTCGAGCAACGCAGGCAATTCCCGGAGGGGAAGCATGTTGGCGCCATCGCTTTTTGCCGATCCGGGGTCGGGATGTGTTTCAATGAAGATGCCCTCAGCGCCCGCAGCAATGGCTGCTCGGGCCAGGATGCCGATCAACTGCGGATTGCCGCCCGTGATCCCGGACGATTGGTTGGGTCGTTGTAAGGAATGGGTCACGTCCATGATCACCGGCACGCC
>JBJOMF010000173.1:0-6319 GCA_046052505.1 Bacteroidota bacterium
ACTGTAGATGGTAGGCGTAAATCCCAGGTCGGACAGTTGTCGGTCGATCGGGCGTTTGTCCTCGTTCTCGATCAGCAGGGCCGTACGAACCGAAGGAAAGTGCTGGTGCAGGTATTGCAGGGTCCTGATATCGAACGACTGGATGATGACCTGATCCTGCATGCCCTTAGACCGTATCACCTCCATCAATCGCTCCACGAACGGACCCGGGGCCGGATGATACAGGCCGTCACCCGCAGGCTGGCATTTGGTCTCGATATTGAATTGTGGGTAGGGCCGCTTGGCTGTCATCATGTATTGGGTCACCGAATCGAACACATCCGAAAGGCGGGGCTTCACGGCGGCCCGCCTGCTTTGCCTGGAAAACCGGGGATGAGGCCGGAGCCCCACATCGTAGCGAACCACGGCACTGTAATCCATTGCATAAATATTCAGGGAACGCTCTTCCGCGGCCGTCACCGGTGTACCGTCGGGCTTGGTGACGAACTCGTGGCTCATCCAGGGCTCATGGGACAGGATCACCTCACCGTCGTGCGTGATCACCGCATCCATTTCAAGGGTCGTAACCCCGAGCTCGAGCGCAGCGATCATGGCCCCGATGGTATTCTCCGGCATGAGGCCCCGGCAACCGCGATGGCCCTGTTTATCGAATCGTTCACTCAGCATGACCGGCTTGGATTGTTTTTTTACGGGCGAACACGCCATGGCCAGCAGGAACAGGAAGGGCAAAGCATTCATGTAATCACACTTTCGTACTACGTGTAAGCCGGTCAGACCTTTGCGGCGATCGTCTCTGCGGCGATATTGGCGTTACGCATGGCGATGCTGCGAACCACATAGGCGGCGAATCCCTCAAAGGCCTTACGGGTTGCCGCATCATCACTCACCATGGCCGGAACGCCCTGATCGCCCCCCTCACGGATGCTCTGCACCAATGGGATCTGTCCCAAAAAGGGGATATCGTATTCATCGGCCAGACGTTTGCCACCCTCCTTTCCGAAGATATAGTAACGGTTTTCAGGAAGTTCAGCGGGCACGAAATAACTCATATTCTCTACCAATCCGATCACCGGTACGTTCATCTGGGCCTGACCGAACATGGCGATGGCCTTCTTGGCATCCGCCAGTGCCACATCCTGGGGCGTGGTCACAATCACCGCACCGGTCACGGGTACGGTCTGCATCAGCGTGAGATGGATGTCACCCGTACCGGGAGGCATGTCCACGACCAGATAATCGAGCTCATCCCAATGGACATCGGTCACGAATTGTCGGATCGCACTGCTGGCCATGGGACCGCGCCAAACCACGGCATTCTTCTCATCCACCAGCAGGCCGATGCTCATCAGTTTGATCCCATATCGTTCCAAGGGGATGATCATCCCTTTTCCGCCCATATCCACCATCATCGGACGCTCGCCACGCACCCCGAACATGATCGGCACACTCGGGCCATAAATATCCGCGTCCATCAACCCCACCTGAGCGCCTCCCTGTGAAAGGGCCAGGGCCAGATTGGCCGAAACAGTGGATTTTCCAACCCCACCCTTCCCGCTGACAACGGCAATGATATTTCGGACCCTGGGCAATACCGTTCCCTCATCGGTCCGTTTGCTGGTGGTCTGGGCAGTGAACCGCACGTCGACGATCGCTTCCTTATCAACCAATAACTGGACCGCATTCACGCAGGCGTTCCGGATCATATCCTTCATCGGACAGGCCGGTGTGGTGAGCACCACGGTGAATGAAACATTTTTTCCGTCGATCGCAATATCGCGGACCATGTTCAGGGTCACCAGGTCCTTGCCCAGATCAGGTTCCTGCACGTTCCGTAGTGCTTCCAGAATTTTCTCAGGGGTCATACGGTAATCTTCTGTTAAAACGAGTGATACCCTGCAAAGGTAACCAATCAACGCCCTCAATTCTTCCCCGATTTCGGCCGCGGCTGCCTAATTTTGACCCGTGAAAAAACACCTTGCCTGCCTGCTGTTGCCACTGCTCCTGCTGGCGCATACCGGATGGTCCCAGTTCGAAACCTCAAGGGACTCCGTCGTGCAATTGTACGGGGTGGTGATGACGGCCGACAGCCTGGTAGGCATACCAGCCGTGAGCATCATGGTCAAGGGGCAGAATAGGGGCACCCTCTCCAACGCACAGGGTGTTTTCTCCATCGTGGTACTCAAGGGCGATCAGGTGGAATTTACCCATGTCACCTACAAGCCCAAAACCATTACGATCCCCCGCAATCTGGAAGGCAACCAGTACAGCGTGGTCCAGCTGATGGTGGCCGATACGGTCTATCTTCCCGCTACCATCATCAAACCGCGTCCTACTCCGGAACAATTCGCCCGTGACTTCGTCAATACCAAGGTCCCTGACGACGATATCGAGATCGCCCGGCAAAATA
This sequence comes from Bacteroidota bacterium, assembly GCA_046052505.1. GTDB lineage: Bacteria > Bacteroidota > Bacteroidia > Chitinophagales > Chitinophagaceae > JJ008. Next base: position 2,408 of record JBJOMF010000173.1, read on the forward strand.
CAAACGCGGCCAAGCGTCGGATCCTGCTGAATACCACACCCGGCGATGGCGGCGAAGCCACGCGGATGCAATTCAACCGCATCGCCAACCGCGCGGTATACCAGGGACAGACACCGCCGATGAACATTTTCAATCCCGCTGCCTGGGCCGATTTCATCCAGGCCTGGAAGCGGGGCGATTTCAAGCGAAAATGATCTGTACGCGATCGGTAACGATCCGAACCTGCGGAGCCGGGCATTCGCTACATTTGCGTCTGTAAAACTCAGGTCATGAATTTTTCCGAAGCTAAGATCGCCGTGATCGGTGCCGGCACCATGGGCAATGGGATTGCACATGTTTTTGCACAAAGTGGATTTCAGGTCACTCTTATCGATGTTTCCCCAGACCAGCTGGTACGGGCGCTCGGAACAATTGCAAAGAATCTCGATCGACAGGTAGCCAAAGGGAGCCTCACGGAAGAGCAGAAACTTGCCACGCTGTCCCGGATCCGTACCGATTCCGATCTCCCGTCTGGCATTCGTGACGCTGCACTGGTCGTGGAGGCGGCCACAGAACAGGTGGACCTTAAACTGAAGATCTTCGCGCAGCTGGATGAACACGCACCATCGGAAGCGATCCTCGCGACCAATACTTCCAGCATCTCCATCACCCATATCGCATCCGCTACCAAACGTCCGGAGCAGGTCATCGGTATGCATTTCATGAACCCGGTTCCGGTTATGAAGCTGGTGGAGATCATCAATGGGTATGCCACCCGGCAGGATGTAACAGATGCCATCGTGGCCCTCAGCAAGAACTTGGGCAAAGTACCCTGTGTCGTCAACGACTACCCTGGGTTCATCGCCAACCGCATCCTCATGCCCATGATCAATGAAGCGATCTGCAGTTTGTACGAAGGGGTTGCCGGCGTGGAGGAAATCGATACGGTCATGAAGCTGGGCATGGCCCATCCGATGGGACCGCTGCAACTGGCCGATTTCATAGGGCTGGATGTATGCCTCGCCATCCTTCGGGTGCTGCACGACGGATTCGGTAACCCCAAATATGCCCCCTGCCCCTTGCTGGTGAATATGGTAGCCGCCGGAAAACGGGGCGTCAAGAGCGGGGAAGGGTTTTACGTGCATGCCACAGGTAGCAAGGAGCTGGTGGTCAGCCCCCAGTTCCGGAAGTAATCAGGCATACGACATGCACCCAAACCACTCGGATCCCGTATGACCCTTTCTGATGCCAGACGCCAGTTGATCGCCCAGCTCCAACCCAGCTATAGCGAGGGTGAGGCAGCCGCGATCACTGAACGGGTGCTGGAACATGTCACGGGCAGAAGCTTCACGGAACAACGGACCCACCCGAAGCAAACGATCACGGCCGAGGAAGCCGCTGTTATTCAGCAACACACCCGCCGGTTGCTGGGCAACGAACCGGTGCAATATGTACTGGGAGAGACCTGGTTCAGCGGTTATCGATTTCAGGTCTCCCCTGCCGTCCTCATCCCCCGCCCTGAAACAGAGGAACTCGTGGAATGGGTGATCTCGTATTGCCGCTTTCCCCTCGAAGGCCTGCGAATACTGGATGTAGGTACCGGAAGTGGTTGCATCGCCGTATCCCTGAAACGGCGGCTTCGCAAACCGGAGGTATGGGCCTGCGACCGGAGTGAAGCGGCGCTGGAGATTGCCCGACGGAATGCCGGGCAATTGGGCGCCCCGGTACAGTTCCTGCCGTTCGATTTCCTGGATGAAACGAACTGGACGCCGCTGCCAGACTTTGACATCATCGTGAGTAATCCGCCTTACATCAGTCCGGAGGAACGCGGCAGCCTCGAACCGCATGTAGCCTGGCATGAACCCGCCATGGCACTGTTCACACCCGGTCCGGACGCACTGATCTTCTACCGGAAGCTTGCAGCATTCGGGCATCGGCACCTGCGTCCGGAAGGACATCTGTTCGCTGAGGTTCATTCGGAACGGGGCCAGTTCGTACTCGACCTGTTCCGTAGAGAGGGCTATGAGGCGGAATTGAAGGCAGACCTCTTCGGAAAGGAACGGATGGTACGGGCCACGCGGCCGCGATCTGATCACTGATCGATGCGAGCCACCACCTTGGCCGAATCACGTTTCGCGATCTTCATCACGCGGAAGACCTCCCCATAGTAGGCCGCCGTATCGGCATTGATCACCACTACCGGTGTATCCCGAAGCGCACGGTATTTACGGATCTCCATGGAGAGCAAGGAGTCGAACTGTTCGGCCGGCACTTTACGGCTGCCGATGGCGTAGTGCTGGTCTTTATCGATAGACACCATGATATCCTGCTTGGCCTTGGTGTCTCGCGTACCTTTAGGAAGCCCCACCTTCACCACGTTGGGATTCGCAAGCGTGGCCACGATGAGGAAGAACATGAGCAGAATGAACAGGATATCATTCAGCGAATCCGTGAACACCTCCGATCCCTCGCGTATATGGCGTTTTCTGAATTTCATGGTCGGGGTTTAGCGGGTAGGTTCTTGCAGGATGTCGAGAAAATCGGCCGAGGCTGCCTCCATCCGGTGGGAGGTCTTGTCGATCTGGTTATTCAGGTAACTGTAGGCCAGATAGGCACCCAGGCCGATGATCAGACCCGTGATGGAGGTGATGAGTTTGGTGTAGATCCCACCGGCGATCGTACCGACCTCGAACTCGTTCGAAGTGTTGATCCGGGAGAACAGCTGCATCAGCCCCACCAGGGTGCCCACGAAACCGAAGATGGGTGCTGCCTTGGATATCACGGACAGAACACCCAGGTTCTTCTCGAGTTTGTACATCTCCAGGACCCCGACATTGTCCATACTTTTTTCGATGCTGTCGATCGGCTTTCCGATCCGTTGGATCCCCTTTTCGATGATCCGGGCAACGGGATTGTCCGTATTACGGGCAAAACTCCGGGCTGCTGTTATGTTCCCGCTCACGATATGGTCGCGGATCAGGTTCATGAAGTTGGCATCGATCCGGGCTGCATTTCGGATAGCGATGGTTCGCTCGGCAAAGACATAGACGGCAAGCAAGAGCATGAGGGCGAGCGGTACCATGATCCAGCCGCCCATCTTGAGCAATTCGAAGAAACTGAGGTGTCCATCCTGATTGGTATCACCGGCCGCCATACTGGCCGCTTTTTGAAGACTGTCTGTAGCGAGTTGCAGGAGATCGAGCATATTTTTTCCTTTAGAAGTAAAAATACGAGGCTGAATTGTCTTTGGCTGGCGGCTGTTTTCAACAAGCCTGAATAACCAGCCGTAGCCATAACGGGAAAAAACATGCCAGCCTGCTGTCCCGGCGTTGGTTTTCGGAATTCTTTAACGCAAAAAATCCGGACCTTTTCCGGGTCCGGATCGATCGCTAGCGAGAAGGTCTTTTTATTTCGATGAGGTACCTGCCTGCTTGAGCATGAGCGCCTGGATTTGCTTCATGGTATGCTCCATCCCGTCGGGGCTTCCGTCCAGGAATATGACATTTCCTTTTCCATATTCCGCGAAGTTCTTGATGGCCTCGGTCCACATGCTGAACAGGATGACATTCGTATCGAGATTGGCCTGTTTCATCTGTTCGGCGGCCTCGGTCATACCCCTTGCCACTTCCTGACGGAACAAGGCCACCCCCTGCCCCCGGAGACGCGCGGCCTCCTTTTCAGCCTCGGCAGCGATCTTGATGGCGTTCCCGTCGGCCTCTGCCCCTTTGGTCTTGGTAATGAGCAAGGCCTGTCCCTCGTTCTCAGCGGCAGCCTTGAGGTTATTGGAGGCTACGACCCGACTCATGGAGTCGAGGATCATCTTGTCGAAGGTGATATCGTTGATCTGGAGGTCTTGGAGATGATAGCCCCAGGTTTCCAGTACATGGTCCACCTGCTCCTTTACAAACTCGACGATCTCCCGGCGCAAGCCCA
>JBJOMF010000174.1:0-6744 GCA_046052505.1 Bacteroidota bacterium
TCCAACACACCTATAATACGCCCGGTAGCTATTCGGTGAAACTTATCGTAACGGATGCTGCAGGCTGCATGGACAGCCTGACCCGGAACAACCTGGTGACCGCAACGGACCCGGTACCGCAATTCAGCAGTGCTGATACTCTCTCCTGCCCGGGCGGGACCGTTCGGTTCAGCAATACTTCCACCCCGGCAGGATTCAGCAGCCGGTGGGATTTTGGCGACGGGAACACGTCCACGGCTCTATCCCCGAACCATTCGTACAATAATACCGGCATCTACTCCGTAAAACTGGTCATCCGAGATGCCTATGGCTGCGCGGATTCAGTGACTAAAACCCAATTCATCCGAGTCGATGATCCGCTGGCCGCCTTTACGGCATCCGATACCGTAAGTTCCTGCATCCCTTTCGAAGTGCATTTCACGAATTCCTCCACCTACTTCAGATCGGTTGCCTGGTCCTTCGGACCCGGTGAAGGCGGCTCGACCCAGACCAATCCCACACATTATTTCAACCAACCCGGTGTTTACCCGGTCAAACTGGTGGTTACCAGCCCGGGCGGATGCAAGGATTCCATCACGCGAAACATCTACTTATATGATACGGCCGGAACACGCCTCAACTACCTGCCGGCATCCGGCTGCAGCCCGATCCCGGCATCGATCAGTGTGACCACGACCGGCCCGATCAACGGATTCGTATGGGACTTCGGAGACGGGAACACCGCAACGACCACCAGCCCGTCGGTGAATTACATTTATACCGGTTACGGATCGTTCGTGCCACGATTGGTCCTACAGGATCCCACCGGTTGTTTGATCCCGCTGCAAGGACTTGACACATTCCATGTGACCGGGTCAAAGCCCCATTTCGGCATGGACAGCTCCGTTTTTTGCGATCGGGGCCTGGTGCGATTCTCCGATTCCACCACGTCGAACGATCCGGTCATCCGTTACCATTGGCAATTTGGCGATGGCGGAACCTCCAGCTTGCAGCATCCGCAGCACTCGTACGCAAGTCCAGGTCTGTATAATGTGCGGCTGATCGTTGAGACCCAGAACGGATGCATCGACACTAGCATCCGAACCAATACGGTGCGTGTGGTGCAGCGCCCGCTGATCGACATCACCGGGGATACCTCTGTATGCGTGGGCAGCTCACTTTCCCATCGCGGTCGCTTCCTGCAACCCGACACATCGGTAGTATCCTGGTCCTGGTCATTCCCCAACGGGAACAGCTCATACCAGCAAGATCCCGCCCAGCAACCCTACCCTGCAGCCGGCTCCTTCCAGATCCGTGCCATTGCCACCAACAGTACGGGATGCCAGGATACGACCTACCATCCCGTTCATGTAAGGCCATATCCGACCGCGACCATACCCGCACAGATCGCCGTTCAAAACGGCTTCCCGGTACCGATACCCGCGACCTTTTCCGCCAATACCACCAGCTGGATCTGGTCACCGGCCACGGGGCTGAGCTGCACAAATTGTCCGAACCCGTTGGCAGGACCCCGCTACGAGACCCGCTATCAGGTCGCGTTCTCCGATGCCTATGGCTGTGTCAGCAGAGCCTCCGTATTGGTGCAAATGTTCTGCAAGAATGTCAACCTGTTCATTCCAAATACCTTCTCTCCCAACGGTGACGGCAGCAATGACGTTTTCTACCTGAGGGGTACGGGGCTGGACCGTGTCAAGACACTCCGCATCTTCAACCGGTGGGGCGAGGTCGTATTCGAAAAGCGTGACGTACCGATCAATGACCCGACCGCCGGATGGAACGGTCTGTTCCGCGGACGCCCTGCCGTTGCGGACGTCTATGTCTATCAGGCCGAAGCCTATTGTGAGAATGGTGAACTCATAAAACTGAACGGCAATATCGCACTGATCTTGTGATGAAGCTCCTTCGAACCATAGTAACCCCTTTGTTCTTCGGACTGCTCGCATACCCCGTGAAGGGGCAGGATATTCATTTCTCCCAATTCGCAGAAGCACCCCTGTGGCGGAACCCATCCCTGGCCGGTCTGTTCGAAGGCGACATTCGGGTTCAGACCGTATACCGTGACCAATGGAACAATGTGACCAATGCTTATCGTACGGGGGCCCTAAACGCGGTAATGAAAATACCGGTCGGTCGGATGGATGATTTCCTGACCGCTGGTCTGCAGGTCCTGCAGGACCGTGCGGGTAGCATCGGGTTCACCACCACCCAGGCACTCCCCGCCCTGAGCTATCACAAATCACTGAGCACAACACGGCTCCGTTACCTGTCACTGGGTTTCATGGGCGGCTGGGTGCAACGCTATTTTGATATTTCAAAGGTCACCACCAACACCCAGTTCGACGGAGGTGGCCTGGGCGAGAATTTCAGTACAAGCCGATATAATTATGTTGATGCCAGCGTGGGGATGCATTACCATTCCGACTTCAGTGAAACCTCGCAAAACACCTTTTTCGTGGGCGCGGCCTACCATCATTTCCACCAGCCCTCCCCCTCCTTCTTCCAGAATGGATCGGGAAACATATTACCGAAATGGGTGTTCTCGGGGGGGATGCATTTTAATATCGGTGACAATGCCTACCTCACGCTGCAGGCCGACCACACCCGGCAAGGAGGTTTCACGGAGACCATCGCCGGCGGTATGTATGGCATGAAACTGGGTAGTGATCCGGACAACTCACGATACACCCTTCATACAGGTGCCTTCCTGCGCTGGAACGATGCCCTGATACCGGTCATCAAGCTGGATTTCGCTCCCTTCTCCATGGCTGTGAGCTACGACTCCAATATCTCCCTGCTCAAGCCAAACACCTACGGCCGCGGCGGTTTCGAGGTTTCGCTCTCCTACCAATCCTTCCGTCGCAACCGATAACCGTTCCTTGCACCCGGGTGATGGAAGCCGGAACGAACCTTTTCACTGCCAGGTTGTTGTTGATTCTCTGAAACCAAAGTCGATCGACATGGCGCTACCCATCGGTACACCGGCCCCGGACTTTACCCTTTTCAGCGATGAGCGCAACCCTGTCACGCTATCCGAATGCAAGGGACAGCCGGTGGTGCTGCTCTTCTTTCCCCTGGCTTTCACCAGTGTTTGCACCACGGAATTATGCGCAGTACGAGATACGATGGCGACCTACAACGAACTGCAAGCCCGCGTTTTTGGAATATCGGTGGACACCCCACAGACGCTGGCCCGTTTCCGGGAAGAGCAACGACTCAATTTCAATCTGCTCAGCGATTTCAATAAGGAAGCATCTCGTGCGTATGGTTGTATCTATGAACAGTTCGGGATGAACATGAGGGGCGTGTCCAAACGCGGCGCCTTTGTTATCGACAAGGATGGCATCGTACGGCATGCCGAGGTTCTGGAGAACGCCGGTGAGCTACCCGATTTCGGTACCCTCGTCGCGGTCCTGAGGACACTGGAATAAACTCCTGTTAAGATTGGGAAGTATCTTTATTCAAAGTATTGATTATCAATTGATAAAAAATACCAAGTAGATATACCTTTGTCGCCTTCCGGAAATGGCATACATTTCGGATAATAAAAGTAATTTTATAACGTTGAAGCGCCTTGTACCGATAGTAACCTTTATCCTGCTGTTCAGCGTCGCTGGCATGGCCCAACAGCCGGATCGCCCTGTAAATCCGGGCACGAAGGAGACTATCGTACATACCTTCCCCAACCCTGCTTCCACCTACATCACTTTCGATATCAAGAGCCAGTACCGGCCGGGTATGATCCTCCAGATCTATGACGGTATTCTCGGGAAACTGGTAACGGAGATTTACAATATCAGCTCGCGTCATACGCTTCAGCTATCCCAGTACAGCCGGGGGGTCTACTCCTACAAGCTGATCGATCCTATGGGTAAAGTCATGGAATCCCGCAAGTTCCAGATCTCACGCTGATCGCTCCTTTTATTGAACCTGTACGATCAGGAATTTCAGGTATTGAGTCATGTCCAGTCCATGCACGACAGGATGGTCTGATGATTGTGTACGGAAAGTGACCTGTCGGATGCGTCGTCGGGCATCCTTTGCCGCCATATCGATCACCGCCAGGAATGTCTCGGGATCCACCAGATTGGTGCAGGAAGACGTTACCAGGAACCCACCAGGTCGTACCAATTTCATCCCCCGCAGATTGATCTCCTTGTATCCGGTGATCGCCCGCTGAATGGTCTCCCGGCTTTTGGTAAAAGCAGGAGGATCGAGCATCACGACATCATACTGACGGCCTTCCTTGGACCAGGCCTTCAGCGTATCGAACGCATTGGCCGTTTCAAAGCGACAGATAGCCTCCAGGCCGTTCAACCGGGCGTTCTCATTGGCCTGTTCCACCGCGGCCGCGGAAATATCAAGTCCCAAAACCGATCGGGCCCCGTAATGGGCCGCATGAATCTCGAAGGTACCCGTGTAGGTGAAAGCACCCAGCACTTCCGCATCCCGAACGATATGCCGGATGGCTCTTCGGTTGTCCTGCTGATCCAGAAAATAGCCGGTCTTCTGACCGTTCTCCAGGTCCACATAGAACTGCAATCCGTTCTCCCGGATCAGTATCCGGGTCGGGAACGGAGCCGACAGGAACCCTTTCTGCTGGGGCAGTCCTTCCAGTTCCCGAACAGGCACATCATTACGTTCGTAGATGCCTTTCGGACGGAACAGCGTTTCCAGCGCCTTAACGATGGCCGGCTTCCAAACATCGATGCCGAGAGCCATGGTCTGCAATACGAAATGGTCGTTGAACTTGTCGATGATCAGTTGGGGGATTCCGTCGGCCTCACCGAAAACGAGGCGGCAGTTTTCAGTATAGCCGGTACGGGTACGATAGGCCCAGCAATCGCGCAGCCGTTCCAGGAAGAAGGCCTCATCGATCACCTCCTTCGGATCCCTGGTCAACAGGCGCACGAGAATCTGGGAGCGGGGATTTACATACCCCCTACCGATGAAACTGCCATCATGCGCGATGACATCCGCGATCTCGCCCGGAACAGGCTCGCTGTCGCTCCGCTCCACTTCATTGGCGAATACCCAGGGATGACCCAATGCCACCCGGGGTGCGATCTTCCGTTTGAGACGGATCCGGTTCATACCGGCAAGGTACTGGAAAGCGTCTGATTAACAGCCGATACTGTCAGCCCTTCATCCCTGATACGGACATCGGGTCATTTTGTCCCGTTTCCGTGGTTGGCAGTATTCTTGCCCATCGTACCTTTGCCCCCTATTTGTAAAAAAGGGCATTACGATAATGAACAGCGCGGAACAGGAAGGAATCGGACCTGAAACGGCACCGAACCTCAACACGGATGAGAACCTGAGCGGAACGACGCACCTGAACGAGCCGGTCACGGAAGAATCGGATCTCGAAAAGTTGCGATCGGAACTGGCTGAGTACAAGGACAAATTCCTGCGGCAAGCCGCCGAATTCGACAATTTCAGGCGCCGCAATGCCAAGGAACGTCTGGAGTTGATCCAGACGGCAGGCCGCGAGGTGATTCGCGGACTTTTAGAGGTCCTTGACGACTGCGACCGGGCCCAGCGTCAATTGGAACAGGCGGGAGATCCCGCTACACAAAAGGATGGCATCCTGCTGGTTTTCTCGAAGCTTCGCAGCAGCCTACAGGCCCAAGGCGTGAAAGCCATGGAAACCCTGCACACCGAATTCAATCCCGACCTGCATGAGGCCATCACGGAACTCGCTGCTCCATCAGCAGAACTCAAGGGCCGGGTGATCGATGAAGTCATGAAAGGGTATTATCTGAACGACAAGATCATCCGTCACGCCAAAGTGGTGGTGGGTAAATAAGTGCCGGTCACACCGGCAAGGCAACGATGAGCAAACGTGATTTTTACGAAATTCTGGGTGTGGCCCGAACGGCCTCTGCGGACGAGATCAAAAAAGCGTACCGCAAGGTGGCCATGCAATACCATCCCGACCGGAATCCCGGTGACAAAGCGGCCGAGGAAAAGTTCAAGGAGGCGGCCGAAGCCTATGAGGTATTGAGTGATCCCGAGAAGAAAGCCCAGTACGATCGTTACGGCCATGCCGGCCTGGGAGGGAATGCCCGGGGCGGGCACGGCGGCGGCATGAACATGGAGGACATCTTCAGCCAGTTCGGTGACATTTTCGGTGATGACCTCTTCGGCAGTTTTTTCGGGGGCGGGCAGCGTCGCGGCGGAGGTCGTCCCCGCGGGACACGTGGCAGCAACCTTCGGGTAAAGATCCGGTTGACCTTTGAGGAGATCGCCGGTGGCGTAACCAAGAATATCAAAGTGAAAAAATATGTCGGCTGCTCTACCTGCAACGGCAGCGGTGCCAAGGACAAGGGGAGTGTGCAGACCTGCGGAACCTGCGGTGGCAGTGGTCAGGTACGAAAAGTCCAGAACACCTTCCTCGGACAGATGCAAACCGTCACCACCTGCCCCACATGTCAAGGTGAAGGATCCACGATCACGGCCCGCTGTACCGCCTGCAAGGGCGAGGGCCGTGTGTATGCGGAAGAGACGGTTTCCATTGACATTCCTGCCGGTGTGCAGGAAGGGATGCAGATGAATGTAGGAGGACGCGGCAACGCCGGCGAACGGGGCGGCCCACCGGGCGACCTCATCGTACTGATCGAGGAAGAACCGCACAAGGAGCTGTACCGCGAAGGGCTCAATGTAGCCTACGAACTCCACCTCGCCTTTACCGATGCCGTTTTCGGCACGCAGGTGGAAGTGCCCACGATCGATGGCCGTGCCAAG